>JAEXPL010000425.1 GCA_023446865.1 Verrucomicrobiota bacterium
CATGCTCGATGGCGGTGAGGCCGCGGCGACCGGGGACAAGCGTGCCGCCGACGGTGCCGTAGTACTGGAGCTGGCCCTCGTGGGTCGGTTGCACGGCGGAGACGGCGCAGTCCTCGGCCTCGGCGAGGTCGAGGAGCTGGCGGGTGCAGCTCTTGGCGGACGAGGAAACGTAGAGGTGGTCGCTGACCTGGAGGAGGAACGGCTGGCGGCCGACGAACTCCCGGCCGCAGAGCACGGCGTGGCCGTAGCCCAGCGGCGCGGCTTGCTCGATGTAGGTCAGCTTGCTCGCGTAGGGCGCGAGCACGGCCTCGTACGCGGCGCGGTCGCCCTGTGCATGCACGAGACCAACCTGCTCGATGCCGGCCGCGAGGAGCTCATCGAGGATGATGGCGAGGGCGGGCTGCTGGGTGCCATCGCGGTCGGTGAGGGTTTGGAGGGGCAGGCGGCGCTGGGCCGGCCCGGCGGCCGTGATGAGGGCCTTGGTGACGCGGAAAGGCATGGCGGAGAGGTTGTCGGGGAGAAAGCCGCACGGGTCGGGGCACGGCAAGATGTTAAGGGTGCGTCGCCAAGGCGCGATCCTGTGCGGGGTCGCTACAAAAGCGCCCCCGGTCGCGGCCCGGGGGCGCAGAAGCGAGAAACAACGGAACCGTGGCGCTCAGGCCTTCCGGCGGCGGTACTCGGCCAACAGGAGCAGCAGCATCACTGCAAACAGGCCATAGGTGGCCGGCTCGGGGACGGGGCCCTGCGGGATATCGAGGTTGGCGCGGAAGGCGAAGATGAAGTCGTTGTAGTCGCCATCCTGCCAGTTGGCGCCGAGCCGGATGTCCTCGAAGCCGAGGATCGTGAAGGGCACGTCGGGCAGCGAGACCTTCGGGTCGCGCACCGTGCCGTTGGGCAGCAGCGTGCCGAAATACGACTGCATGGTCGCGGAGCCGGGCTCGTTGAGCCCGGGCTGGAAGACGTAGTAGCGGCCGCCACTCGAAGTCCCGGGATTGTCCCCGTCTCCGGCGACCTTCGTCTCGGTGCCGTTGATGAAGAAGTCGAGCGTCTCACCCTGGGCGAGGAACAGGGTGCCATAGTCGCCGAACAGGCGGTTCGCCGAGCCGCCGAAGGCCTGGACCCCGTCGGCAATGAGCGAGTCGGAACCATTGAGGCGCATGCCCCAATCGTCCCACCAGCCGGCGGTTTCGCCGAGGAAGACGTATTCGACCTTTAGGTTATATTTGGCATTGGTGTTGGTGATCGGTGCGCCGGCGAGGCCGGGCGCCCAGTTTTGTTGCCAGCCCGACCAGTTGGCGTTGGCGGGCGGGGTGTCGTTGACCGGCGAAGGCTGGCTATAGACGGGGTCGTCGGAGGCGACAATGAAGCCGGAGAACCAAGCCTGGTAGTCGGCGAGCCGGTCGCCAGAGGCCGAGGACAACTGGCCGAACGTGCTGATCGCCGGAACAAGCAGACTGAGGAGCAGCAGTTTTTTCATGTTGAATTTTCCGCAGTTGGGAGAGTGGCGACCGTGCAGCACGGCCGCCGGTAATGGCGGAAGATAAGCCGGCAACGGCGGAACGGGTATCGGCACGCAGCCGCTTGTGAGGTGCAGTTTGTGCCGAGGCTGGCATGGGCGTTTTGCCTATGCCGCCTCAGCCTGGGCCGGCATCGCGTGCCGCGCGGTCGCCAGCTCAGCCGTGATCAGGCAGTCCGCGAGTCGGTCCAGTCTCCGGCTGGACGCCGGAACACGTGAGCGGAGTCCACGGCTGGAGTCGGAGGTGTCCGGTCTCCGACCGGACCCACGGGGAGAGTCTACCGGCCGGCGGTTTCACCAACGGTGGCCGGCGGTTCGCTCGTGGATTTGCGGCAACCGGATGATGACGGCGCAGCGGCGCCCGGGTGGGACTACTCGCGGGCGAATCGTTACCGGAAGACGGTGTCGCCCGCGCCGAGCTGACGCCACGACTTGCGGGTCAGGACCGGGTTCTTCCCTCCGAGGGAACCCTGCCCGAGCGCCTCATCGTAGTGGAAGGCGAAACCGTTGGAACCGGTGATCTGAACGGTCTTGGCGAGCAGCGAGCCGCAGTAGTCGGAGAGTTTCCCTTTCTGGCCGACGGCACTGAGCTGGGCGGCGGAGTAGGGGGCGTGGATCTGGCCGACGAACGTGTCCTGATCGCCGAAATTCATGATGATCGTGCCGCCGGCAGTCGGGTTTTTCACGGCGGTGGAGACAGAGGCGTTGATCGCGGCCGGTTCGAGGGATGCCACGGTGATGTTGTGGTTGCCCGGCAACAGGCCGATCGCAAGGCGGGCGGCCTCGTGGTTGGGCGTGGCGGTCGGGGCGGTGCCGATCTGCTGGGTGGTCCTGATGACGCCGCTCACGCTGCTGGCGGCGTAGATCGTGAGTTTCGCGCCGGCGGTGCGGTAGTTCACCTTCAGGCCGTTGGTGGCGTTGATCGGACCGAGGCAGACGAGGATGACCTCGCCGCTGATCTCGAGGGCCGAGACGTTGTCGAGCGATGCCGTGGCGATGTAGTGCTTGTCGGCATCGCTGGTGCCGATGGCGATGGTGCCGCCAGAGGAGGTGACGTGGGTGGTGGTCGAGCTCACGCTGGGGCTGAAATCGGAGAGTTTGCCGTTCAGCCTCCACTGGGTGTTGGCCTTGCCGCCGCGGGGCAGGACGAGGTACCAGCCGGCGGTGGACTCGACGGCGGGCGGAACACCGGGGTCGACTGCGAAATCGAGGTCGTGGCGGACGAGGGCGGCGCTGAAGGTGACGGGGTTGGCGATCTTGTCGTTGGGATCGTCGATCTTGGCGAGGATGTCGTAGGGTGGGCTGGCGTTCTTGGCCGTGGCGACGGTGGGAGTGGGCACGGAGGCGGAGGAGCCGGTGGAGACCGTGGCGAAATACTGGCCGTTGCCCAGATTGAGGGCGTCGTTCGCGGTGCCGAGGGTGCCGACGAGGACCTTGTTGTTGCGGTTGCCGGTGCCGGGCGCGGTGTTGTTCGCGCTGCTGTAGCTGTCGAAGGTTGGGGAGGGCTGTGTGGCGCTGATCGACGAGGCGCCGGTGCTGGAGGCGGTGAACGTGGAGACGGCAATGCAGCCGCTGGCGTTGCCGAAGCCGGAGTTGGCGAGCGTTCGCTCGAACACGACTTCGACGGCGCGCGTGGTGGTGAGGTTGGCGCCGGGATTGGCGACCCAGCCCTGGGCGGAGACGGTGTAGAGCGTCTGGTTCTTGCGGACGACGACGGAGTAGCCGCCGGTGTGGTTGCCGAGCGACTGTGAGTCGGCGGTGAAGGTGCGGGTGAAGGTGGCGCTGTCGCGGGATGCCCACTTCGCGTCGGTGGCGAAGGAGTCGTCGAGGATGTTCGGGGTGGAGCGGTCGACGCCGGCTTCGGCCAGGAAGAAGGCGGCGGCGGAGAGGGCGGAGCGTTCGGCGTTGCGGTATTCGTTGAGCGCGACCCCGATGAGCGCAGCCAAGCCGAGCAGCAGGACGGAGCCGATGATGAGGACCAACAGGAGGGCGGAGCCTTGGCGGCGACGACGCATGGACGACGATCAACCGGCGATGTTGCGCAGCTGCACGAGCGCCGAGCAGAAGGCGGTGTTGTGGCCGGGGACGAGTTTGGCGGACTGGCGGGCGGAAGCCTGCGGGATGATCGTGAGCTGGACGGAACGGACCTCAGCCGCCGTCGTGGTCGCGGAGCCGGAGCGGTTGACGTAGAGGAACCGGGAGGCGGAGCCCGCCGCGCCGGAGGTCTGCAGGTCGGCCATGACGACGACGGCCTGGGCGGAGGAGCCGGTGATCGTGGTCCGGCGCACGAGCCGGCTGTTCTCGAAGGAGTAGGAGATCACGCCGGTGCGGCCCGTGGCGTACTCGATGAACTCGCCGGTGAGGGCCTGGGCATCGGCTTGGGTGACTTTCGTCAGCGCGCGCATGTCGAGCAGGATCTTCTCCTGCGTGAGGCGGGTGCTGGCGTTGAGGTCGATGGCGTCGGTGAGGCCGGCCATCGAGCGGTTGACCGAGAGGAAGACACCGAGGGACGCGCTGACCACCATCAACAGGACGGTGGTGGCGATGAGGACCTCGACGAGAGTGAAGCCGCGGCGGTTGTTCATCATGGGGCGGGGAGGGCGCGGGCGGGCTCAGGAGGAGGACTCGGCGACGACGACGCCGTTCTTCGCAAAATAGGAGTACGCGCTGATGGACCGGGTGCGGTCCGCCTGTGCCCAAGTGACGGTGACGACGACCTTGAGGAGGTCGCTCGAGGTGTCCGGGGCGCCGGTGTCGACGGTGCGGGTCCAGGCGAACGATCGGGCGTTGGTGCCGGTGACGTCCGCGTTGGTCTCGGTGCCGGCGGTGAAGCCGGTGGCGGCGAGGTTCTTGCTGAGGTTGGCGAAGGTGAGGGACCGCATTTCCTCCATGCGCTGGTTGAGCACCGCGACGGCGCGGGTGCGGTTCTTGGCGGCAGCGACCGTGGCGGCGACGTTGACGAGCGAGGCCAGGGCGGCGCCGAAGATCATCACAAGGATGGACAATGCCATCATGACCTCGAGCAGGGTCATGCCGGAGTTGGTGCGATGGTGGCGACGGTGGTGGAGAATCATTTCGGTGCGATCATGGGAGCGGGCAGCCGGGAGGTGCGCGCTGTTCGCAACTAGAGTAACCGACCCGGGCGGGAACTCGGGTGGATGACCGGTCTTTCGCTAGGGGGTGCGCCCCAGCGGGCCGAGGCTTGGCGGGGGCCGGAGATCGTTCCGTTTTTGAGGCGTTTTACCGGTTACGGGGCTCGGAAACCGGCCCGGTTGGGCCGAGGCCCGGGTCGGCCGGAGCGCCGGAGTTCGGACCGCGGCTGGCGAAGGGCTGCCTCCCGGGTCCGCCCGCGTCCGGGCGGTCGAAGCTGTTGCCGCTGTCGGTCCGGCGCCTTACCCGGCGGAGGCGCGGCCTGAACTCAGAGCGGGCGCAGATCCTCGGGCCGGCCGCAGTCGCGCCAGCGTGCGCCATCGGCGCGGAAGGCGTTGATCGCCTCGCCGGCCGCGGCGAGCCGGAGGTAGCAGGCGACGATCGGGAAGACGCCGGATTCGGTCATCTTCGGGAAGAGCGCGGGCGAAATCATCTGAATGCCGCAGAAACCGAGCGGCACGGCCTCGCCTTGCGGCGCGCGGACGAAGGTGTCGCCGTTGGTGGCCGAGCGGCGGCCGACGAGCCGGTTGGCGGAGTCGAAAAACAACGGGCGCGCGGTGGGGCGCGGAAGGGCCGCCAAGGTGGCGAGGGCGCCGCTGCGCTGGTGCTCGGCGGCGAGGGCGCGGAGATCGACGTCGCTGAGGACATCGACGTTGTGGACGAGGAAGGGTCGGCCGTCGTCGAAGAACCAAGCGGCCTCCTTCAGGCCGCCACCGGTGTCGAGCAGCTCGGGCTCGGGCGAGTACTCGACGTGCTGCAGCCCGAACCGGCCGTGTCTCTCGATGAACGCCGGGATCTGCTCGCCGAGATGGTGCAGATTGATGATGGCCTCGTGCACGCCCGCGGCGGCGAGCCGGCGCAACGTGTGCTCGAGGAGCGCGACTCCGCCGACCTCGACCAGCGCCTTCGGGCGGGTATCGGTGAGCGGTTTGAGTCGGGTGCCGCGGCCGGCGGCGAAGACCATCGCTTTCATGGGTGAGTGCCGGCGAAGGTGCCGCGGCGCGGCGGCGCGGCGAGCCGGGCGGTCTTTTTCACGTTTTAATCGCCCAGCTGGCCCGCTCGCGGTGCCGGAGCTCGACGGCGACGCCGCCGCGGGCGCGCAGCTGGCGGGCAAGCTCCTCGGCGCAGTAGACGCTGCGGTGGCGGCCGCCGGTGCAGCCGAAGGCCACGGAGAGGCGCGTGAAGTTGCGTTTCTGGTACGCCGCGAGGACCGGTTCGAGGAGCAGCAGCACCTGCGTGACGAAGCGCCCCACCTCGTCGTGGCCGCGGAGCCAGTCGGCGACCGGCGCATCGAGCCCGGTGAGCGGGGCGAACTGCGCCTCGCGGCCGGGGTTCGGGAGGGAGCGGCAGTCGAAGACAAATCCCCCGCCGTGGCCGGAATCGTCGTGCGGGTAGCCGTGCTTGTAGGAGAAGCTCTCGATTCCGACGGTGAGCGTGAGCGGCACCGGGGCGATCTCGCGCAGCCGGGTGGAGCGCACGATCTGCTGGAGCGCGGCGGAGAGCGCCGGCACGGCGACCGGCAGCTCGCCCTGCTGGAGCAGGTGCTCGAGGTTGCGGATCGCGTAGGGCACGCTCTGGAGGAAATGGGCCTTGCGCTCGTAGAAGCCGCGGAAGCCGTACGCGCCCATCGCCTGCAGGAGGCGGATGAGCGAGAAACCGCGGAAGAAGGCCTCGAACCGCGTGTGGTCGATCTCGGCCAGCGGCGCGGCGGCGGCGAGGTAGGTCTTCTTGAGGTGGTCGCGGAAGGCGAACGGGAGGTTGGCCTTGGCGTCGAGCAGGAGCGAGGCGAGGTCGTAGTGGAGCGCGCCCTTGCGGCCGCCCTGGTAGTCGATGAACCAGGGCTTGCCGTCGCGCACCATGATGTTGCGCGACTGGAAGTCGCGGTAGAGGAAGTGCGACTGGCCCGCCTCGAGGAGGAAGGTGCAGAGGGTGTCGAAGTCGTTCTCGAGCTGCTGCTCGTGGAACGGAACCTGCGCGAGCTTCAGGAAGTAGTACTTGAAGTAGTTGAGATCCCACATCATCGAGCGCCGGTCGAAGGCGCTGCGCGGGTAGCACAGGCTGTAGTCGAGCCCGCGCGCCGCCTTGGTCTGGATCACGGGGAGGAGCCGCACGGCCTCCTCGTAGACGGCCGCCACCGCGGGCGGCACCTCGGCGCTCGTGCCGCGCTCGTGCTGGAGGAACTCGAACAACGTGGTGTCGCCGAGATCCTCCTCGAGGTACACGCCATGGGACCGGTCGTCGGCGTAGATCTCGGGCACGGGCAGGCGTTGCGAGCGGAAGTGGCGCGAGAAGCTGATGAACGCGGCGTTCTCGCCGAGGTCGGGGTTCTCGACCCCGATGGCGGTGTGGCCGGCGGCATCGTGCAGGCGGTAGAGTTTGCGATCGGAGCCGTGGGCGCGGAGCTCGTCGACGGAGGCCGGGGCGTGGCCGAAGCGTGCGGCGAAGAGTTCGGAGAGGCGGGGATGCATGCGACTGGGGCGGAGAGGGTGGCGCGGTGCACGGGCGGTGGGAAGTGGAAAGACGGCGGCCGGTGGACGGTTGTCGGTCGACGGTGGCCGGATCGCCGCCCTGGGGAGCGGCGCCACGCGGCTTGCGACAGGAGCCAAGGCCCCGGCCGGGCGGGGACTAGCAAGAGAGGAACAGGACAACCACAATGGAGGGCGGCGCTTTGTCGCCGCCGCAGCCGGTCCCCGGTGCTGACGAGGCGGCGCCCTCCACCAGGCCACACCCAGCCTCTGTTCATCGCGAGCGCGTGCCAGAAAGCGCGTTGACGGTGGCTGCGGCTGGCGGCGAACTGGCGGGCATGTCGTCTCCGGCCAAAGTGCCTGTCGGGTTGCTGGTGAAGCTCGGTCTGGTCACCGGCGTGGCTGTGGCTGTCGGCGTGCTGCTGTTGCGCGGGGTCGATGTGCGGGGGCTGATCGACCAAGTGTTCGCTCTCGTGCGCGAGGCCGGTCCGTGGGCGTTCTTCGGCTCGATGGCGGTGCTGCCGGCCTGCGGTTTCCCGATCTCGCCGTACTACCTGACCGCGGGCGAAGCGTTTGCCGGGCAGATGACGATGCCCGGCGTGCTGGCCGCGGCGCTGCTGGCCAACAGCGTGCAGTTTGCGCTCTCCTTCTGGCTGGCGCATCGCGCCCTCCGGCCGTTGGTCGAGTGGCTGCTGGCGCAGGCGAAATACCGCGTGCCGCAGGTGAAGCCGGAGAATGAGACGACGGTGGCCGTGCTCGTGCGGGTGACGCCCGGGCCGCCGTTGTGCATGCAAAGCTACCTGCTGGGGCTCTCGGGGGTGCGGTTCCGCACGTACATGTGGGTCTCGGTCGCGGTGCAGGGGCTGATGGGCTCGGCCTTCATCGTGTTCGGCAAGGCGCTGATGAGCGGCAAGGGCGGCCTCGCGCTGCTTGGGCTGATGGTGCTCGTGTTCGCCATCGCGGTCGTGCAACTGGTCCGCAAACGTTTCGCCAAGCGCGATGCCGGTCCAGCCTGACAACCCGGGGGCGGCGGCGCTCTCCGTCGGCGAGCTGACGGCGCGGATCAAGGCGCAGCTCGAGGCTGCCCTGCCGGCGCTGTGGGTGCGCGGCGAGGTGTCCAATTTACGGGCACAGACGAGCGGGCATTGCTACTTCACCCTGAAGGACGAGCGGGCGCAGCTCGCGGCGGTGATGTTCCGCGGCGATGCGGCGCGGTCGCGCGTGCCGCTGCGCGACGGCCAGCAGATCCTCGCCTACGGCCAGGTGACGGTGTACGAGGCGCAGGGCCGCGTGCAGCTGATCGTGCGCATGGTCGTCGAGGACGGCGCGGGGCGGTTGCAGGCGGAGTTCGAGCGGCTGAAGCAACGCCTGGCCGCCGAGGGGCTTTTCGCGGCGGAGAACAAGGTGCCGCTGCCGTCGATGCCGCGCACGATCGGCTTCATCACCTCGCCCACGGGCGCGGCGGTGCAGGACTTCATCCGCATCCTCGAACGCCGCGGCTGGCGCGGGCACTTGGTCGTGTTGCCCGTGAAGGTGCAGGGCGACGGCGCCGCGGCGGAGATGGTCGAGATGCTGAAGCTCGCGCAACAGACCGTCGAGCGTCGAGCGTCGAGCGTCGAGCGCCCGGAAGACGGAAAGCGGAAGGCGGAGGGCGAAGGCTCGGCGAGGAAAGGCGACCGCAAGCTACAGAAGAAGTCGGTGGCGCCAACCGCCGAGCTCGACCTCTGGCTTGCGGATACCCTGTCGGCACCTGAGCGCTCGGCCCTCGCCTCTCGACTCTCGACCCCCTTCGATCTGCTCGTGATCGGGCGCGGCGGCGGAAGCTTGGAGGACCTGTGGGCGTTCAACGAGGAGCCGCTGGTGCGCGCGGTGGCGGCTTGCGGGATTCCGATCATCTCGGCCGTGGGGCACGAGATCGACTTCACCCTCTGCGACTTCGCGGCCGACGCCCGGGCCGAGACCCCCAGCGCCGCGGCGGAACTGATCTCCAGCGACTTTCTCGACGGCGCCGGCCGGGCGGCGCAGGCGGCGCGGCGGCTCGACGAACTGGCGACGGACACACTGGAACGCGCCGGCGACCGGCTCGAGGCGGCGCGCAACCACCTGCGGCTGCTCGCGCCGTCGGCGCAGGTCGAGCAGGCGTGGCTGCGGCTCGACGACCTCGGCAACCGGCTTGGGGCGGCGCTGCGGCAGTCGGTGGGCCTGCGTCGCGAACAACTGGTGGCGGCGCGCGCACGACTAGAGCGCACGTCGCCGGAGACGCGGGTGCGGTTCGAGTCGCAGAAACTGCTCGGGCTGTGGAAACGCCTGCAGGCGGCGAGCCCGGTCTCGGTGCTCAACCGCGGTTTTGCGATCGTGCGCGACGAAACCGGCAGGCCGGTGGTACGCCGCGCCGAGGTGAAGGCGGGGCAGCGGCTCGGCGTGCAGTTCGCCGACGGCGAGGCGCCCGCCCGCGCCGAGTAGCGCGGACGGATTTTCGGGGTAGGGCGAGCCGTCCCGGTGAGCCGAATCGCGGCCGTCCCCACGTCCAATCCAAACCTCCGGCGCGGCTCACCCGGAGGGTTCGCCCTACCCCGGAAGTTTTTCGCGTCGCCAGAGCGCGGAGGCGCCGGTTCGCTGGAGGCATGCCTGATCGGAAGCATGAACCGAGCGTCGAACCAGAGGCGGGGGTGGTGCGTACCCGCTGGAGAAAGGTGATGGTCTGGAGTGTTGCAGGCGTGGTGTTTCTTGCCCTCGCGTTCATGATGTTGACTCCGCTTTTCGGCCGAGTTCGCGTGCCTTCGATCCGTGGCACTATGCGCAACGATGCGCGGGTGGTCGGCTTCGCGGCACAACAGTACCTGCTTGAGTATCAAGTCGAGTCAGTGGTGTTTGCCTATGATCCGGCGACGGGTGCTGTGGGCGCGCCGCTAGATGTCTATGTGAAACGCCTGGCGAAGGGCTATATGCCGGTGCCGGAGCGGCTGACGAAGACGGGGCCGTTCCAACTGGGGCACCCCGAGGTTGGGGTGCTCACTTTTACCGCGGAGGGCCTGCCCGTATCTGCGGGGCCGGGCCGGTAGTTTCCAGTCGGGAGATGGGCTAGTGCGCCGCAGGCGGCGGTAGGGGGAAAGCCGGACATTTTCGAAAAGCGCTGGCGTCGCCGCGGGGGATGCGCACACTGCGCGCCGTGGCCGGTATACTCCTCATCGAAGACGACGCTGCAGCGCGGCACCTCCTGCGGGTGCTGCTGGAACGCGACTCCCACGCCGTGTGGGAAGCCGCCTCGCCCGACGACGGGTGGAAGGTGCTCGAGGAGACGGCGACGCCCGATTTGGCGATCGTCGATCTGCGGCTCGGCGATGCGAGCGGCATCGATCTCATGCGGCGCCTGCGGGCGGACCCGCTCTGGGGCGCGTTGCCGGTGGTGCTGTGCAGCGCCACGCCGGACCGGGAGTCGGTGCTGAGCTCGGCCCAGCTGGGCGCGGCGGCCTTCCTCACGAAGCCCTACGACGCACTGCGTATCCGCGCGGCGGTGAGCAAGGCGCTCGCGACGAAGTGGGTGCGCAAGCATTTCGAGGACCCGGTGACGGTGACACGGCGGCTGAGCACGGACCGTGACCGCGTGGCGCAGCTGGCCAAGCATTTCTTCGGCGAGATCCAGGCCGCCTTGCGGTTGGTGATCGAGACGGAGGAGGAGCGGAAGGCAGCGCTGGTTCAGATCGCGGCGTTCCGGCGGACGGCCGCCGACCTCGGTCTCCAGACGATCGAGCTGGCCTTGGCGGAGTGGGAGAAGGCGGGCGTTTCCCACGAGACGGTGCCGGCGCTGCTCAAGCGTGCCGCGGTGCTGGGCCGGTTGTTCATGGCGCTCGGCGTCTGACCGCGTCGGTGCCGGGAAGGCGGCGCGAAATTGCCGGAAGGCGATCAAGTGGGAGGCGGACGGGCCGATAGTCTCGGCCACGCTGCCGGCGCCCCGATGTCTTCGCAACCGGGTGCGGTGGCGCGTCCCCTCCGGTCCGCATGCGTATCAACAAAGACGTCCTCCAACGACTCGACGCCGTCGATTTCCCGTCCCCGCCCGCCGTGGTGGGCCGGCTGTCGCAGTTGCTCAACCAAGAGCAGACGACCGCGGCGGAGATTTCCGCTGCGCTCGAGCTTGACGCGACGATGGCGGCGCGGGTGTTGCGACTGGCGAACTCCGTGGCGCTGGGGGGCGACGGCAACGTCCACTCGGTGAGCGACGCGGTGTTGCGGGTGGGGGTGGAGACGATCCGCGACATTGTCTATGCGCTGTCGATGATGGGGGCGCTGCAGCCGATCAATTTCGAGTACCGTCCCTTCTGGAAACATTGCCTGACGGTGGCGCATGCGACGCGGCTGTTGCAGGAACGGGCGGTGCCGGCGACCGAGGAGCATCCGGAGGCCTATGCCGCGGGGTTGCTGCACGACATCGGCATGCTGGTTTTCGATCGGGCGTTGGGCTCACGTTACAAGACGGTCCTGGCCAAGGCCCGCGCGAGCGGGCGGCCCCTGTGGCAGGTGGAGACGGACATGCTCGGCATCGATCACGCCGAGGCGGGCGGGCGGATGCTCGCCGCGTGGGCGATGCCGGCGCCGCTGGTGGAGGCGGCACGGCTGCACCACCGCCCCGGAGAGTCGGAGCAACGGGTGACGCATCTGGTCAATCTCGCGGACCTCATCTGCAACAACCTCGGTTTCCACCACGGCACCGGGTTTCTGCCGGCGATGTTTGCCGCCGACGGTTGGGCGCGGCTGGGTCTCGAAGTGACGGAGCTGCCCACGATCGCGGTCGAGGTGCGCAAGGGCATGGACCGGGTCGAGCGGCTCCTCGCGGCGGCGTGAACGGCGGTTGCATTTTAGGCTCAGTCTTTGGGCGAAACGGGCGATGTAGCGGGTGTTTCCCTCAGGCGCCCCTGTTTCCGGTCCGGCTGGTCTGGCAACCGGCGGCGCGGTGGGCCTCCGAACCAGTCTTTCCATGACCGTTAACGAACAGGTGACGCAGCAGCTCGAGACGGTGAACTTTCCGACCCCGCCGGTGATCGTGGTGCGGATGGTCCAGCTGCTGGCCCAGGACAATGTCACGGCCGAGGAGATCGGTGCGGCGATGGCGCTCGACGCCAGCATGGCGGCGCGGGTCCTGCATCTGGCCAACTCGGTGGCGGTGGGCGGCAGCACGCCGGTCGAATCGATCCCGGAGGCGGTGCTCCGGGTGGGGGTGGATGGCGTGCGCGACATCGTGTTCGCGCTGGCGATGGTCGGCGCGATGCGCCCGGCGCACTTCGACTACCGGCCGTTCTGGCGGCACTCGCTGGCGGTGGCGTTCACCGCCCAGTCGTTGCAGACGCGGGCGCTCAAGCTCGGCGAAACCTACCCCGAGACGTACGCGGCGGGGCTGTTGCACGACCTCGGCATGCTCGTGCTGGATCGGGCGCTGGGCGACCGGTATCGGGAGGTCCTAGACGCCGCCCGCACGACTTCCCGGCCGTTGCTCGAGGTGGAGCACGAGATGCTCGGCACCGACCATGCCCAGACCGGTGGCCGGATGCTGCAGGTCTGGCGTTTCCCCAAAATCCTGGTGGATGCCGTGACCAACCATCATCACCCGTGGGTCTCCGGGCAGGTCGTCACCCGGTTGGTCCACCTCGCCGATTTCGCCTGCAACCACCAGGGCATCCACCACGGCACCGGCTACTTCCCGGAGGCCTGCGATCCGCGGATCTGGGACGAGCTCGGGATCGATGCGGGGGAGCTCCCGCAGATCATCGCCGAGGTGCAGGTCGAGCTGGTCCGGGCCGAAGCGGTGCTGGCGGCGACCTGATCGATTTCCTCTGCCATGCCGTCCGGTTCCGACTTCGTAAAGCGCCTCGACTCGGTGGATTTCCCCGCCGCGCCGGAGGTGGTTGTGCGCCTGACCCGCCTGTTGTCGGAGGAGTGGGTGACGGGCGACCAACTCGCCGAAGTCATGGCGTTGGACGCCGGCATCTCGGCCCGCGTTCTGCGGCTGGCCAACTCCGTGTACTTCCGCGGGCAGGGCGTGCGGTCGATCGAGGAGGCCGTGCTGCGGGTGGGCGTGGACGGCGTGCGCGACGTGGTGTTTGCGCTCTCGCTCCTGCGGGCGTTCAAGCCCCTGCATTTCAACTACCACACGTTCTGGCGGCACAGCCTCGGCGTCGCCCAGACGGTCCTCGTGCTGCAGCAGCGCGCGCTCAACATCTCCACGCCGATCCCGGAGGCCTACGCGGCCGGTCTGTTGCACGACATCGGCATGCTCGTGTTGGACCGCACGCTGGGCGCAGGCTACGGCACCATTCTGATCCATGCCCGCGAGCAGGCGCGGCCCCTGTTCGAGATCGAGCGGGAGACCTTTGGCACCGACCATGCCGATGTGGGCGGCCGGTTGCTCGAGGTCTGGCGGATGCCCGCCGCTCTCACGCAGGCCGTCGCCGGACATCACGATCCGCTCGCCGCCGAAAGCCTCGCGGCGCATCTCGTCCACCTTGCCGATGCCATCTGCAACCAGCATGCGGTGCATCATGGGACGGCCTACAAACCCGCCGCGACGCTCTCGGAGGTCTGGGAGGAGCTCGGCCTCCATGAATCGGATCTGCCCGGGATCGTGACCGACATGTACGCCGGTCTTGCCAAGGCCGATGCCATCCTGGCCGCCGCGATTTGAGCGGGAAGCGGTCGGTCGAGAGACGCGTGTCGGGGAGCCGGTCCGCAGCGGCCGGTTGCAGCACCCGCTTCGCCGCCAGGCGGTTGAGCAGCGGTTGGGCGCCCGTCCCACGCGTTCGTCTCCCGGCCCCTCGACGCCGCGCGGTGCAGGCTTGGCGTCGCGGCGACGTGCGGACAAGCTCCGCGCCGATGAACCACGAGATCGTCTGGCCAGCCTGGCTGATCGCGACCCCGCTCACGGTGCTGTTCTTCTGGCTCGCGCTGCGGGCCGGGCGGCGGTTGCGGCTGCTGTTGGACACGCCGACCTCCAAGGCCAAGGGCGTGTTCATCGGCCAGGTGGAACTGGTCGGCGCGGCCACGATCGCGCGGCCGGAGCGCAGCTTCCTCGCCGCCGCGGAGTGTGTGTGGTTCCACTACCGAATCGAGGAGCAGTGGGCGCGCTGGGAGACGGAGACGTACACCGACAGCAAGGGCAACCGGAAGACCCGCCAGGTGCGCAAGACGGGCTGGACGCAGGTCGACGCCGGCGGGGCGCAGCCGCCGTTCTTCGTCGAGGACGAGACCGGGGCGGTGCTGGTGCGGCCCGAGGGGGCCGAGATCGAGGCGGACACGGTGTTTGACCGCACGGTCGAGCGCGGCGACGCGCTCTACTACGGCAAGGGACCCGCGGGCGGAATCAGCGATTCCACCGGACATCGCCGCTTCGTGGAGACGGTGCTGCCTTTGGGCGGCACGGTGTTCGTCGCCGGGCGGGCGCGGGAGCGGTCCGATGTGGTGGCGGCGGAGATCGCGGCCGATGCCGAACAGGAGCTTTTCCTGATCAGCCGGCGCGGCGAGGGACGCGTGCAGCGCGGCTACCGGTGGGGTTTCTGGGGCTGCGGCTTCGTGTACCTGCTGCCGTTGCCGGTCGCGTGGCTGGTGCAGGCGAAGCAGGCGGTCGGGCTGCCGGTCGGCTGGCCCGCGGCGGCGCTCGCGGCCGGCCTGGCGCTGGGGTTGCTGCTGGGCTGGTGCTGGATGGCGTTCAACAGCCTAGTGCAGCTGCGCAACCGCGTGCTGCAGGCGGCCTCGCTCATCGACGTGCAGCTCAAGCGCCGCGCCGACCTCATCCCGCGGCTGGTGGCTGTGGTCGCCGGCCTGCGCGACCACGAGCGCACCGTGCAGGCCGAGGTGGCGGCGCTGCGTGCCCAAAGTCAGGCGACGCCCGTCGGCCAGCCGGGGCCGGATCTCGCCGCCACGGCGCTCACGGCGCGGATCGTGAGCGAGCGCTACCCCGAGCTGAAGAGCGACGCGGCCTTCCTCGCGCTGCAACGCGAGCTCGCCGACACCGAGACCCGCGTGGCGCTGGCGCGCGACTACCACAACGAGATCGCCACCCACCTGAACACCCGGATCGACATCATCCCGGATCGCTGGGTGGCCGCGCTGGCCGGACTGAAACCGCAGGCGCTCTGGCAGGCCGAGGGGTTCGAGCGCGCCGCGGTCGCGGTGAAGCTCGCCGAGTGAGTGTGGCGGCGGGCGAGTGCGGCGAACCGGGCCGGATGCTTTAATCGCGTGCCGTTCTTCCCGCTGGCATTGGTTGACCCTTGAGACGGTCCACGTTTCCGCCACATCGCTCAGCCTCCCGGCCGATACATCCCTCCCTCGCCGTTCCTCTCTCCGCCACCATGTCCCATCCCCGCCTCCTCTCCGCCGCCCTGGCGCTTGCGCTGGGCTCGTTCGCCTGTGCGCAAACCCCTGCACCCGCTCCGGCCCCGTCTGCGCCCGCCGCGGCGCCGGCACCGCAACAAGTCCCGCCGTGGCGCCGTCCCGATCTGGCGCCGCCGCCGGGAGCAACCATCCGCGTCAACACCGTCGGCTTCCTGCCCGATGCGATGAAGCGTGCCACGATCGCCGCGGACACTTCGGCGTTTCGCGTGCTCGATGCCGCGACCGGCGCGGTGGTATTCGCGGGTCCGGTGTCGCCGCCGGTCCGCACCGCGCCCACCGACACGGACGAGACGGTGCGCATCGCCGATTTCTCCGCCCTGCAGACACCCGGCCGCTATGTGCTCGATGTGGCCGGAGTCGGCCGCTCCGAGCCGTTCGCGATCGGGGCGCAGGTCTGGAACGAGCCGTATTTCCTCGTCACCCGGGCCATGTACCTCTGGCGCTGCGGCGTGGAGGTGAGCGGCGAATGGAAGGGCCAGAAGTTTCACCACGCGCCCTGCCACCTCGGCGACGGCCTGCTCGACGCCGTGGGCGGTCCGGCGGGCGCGACCCGGCACGGCACCGGCGGCTGGCACGATGCCGGCGACTACAACAAGTACATCGTCAACGCCGGGGTCTCCACCGGCCTGATGTTCAAGGCCTGGGAGCATTTCCGGGCGCGGATCGCGCCGGTCGCGCTCGACCTGCCGGAGAGCGGCAAGGGCCTGCCCGACCTGCTCGCCGAGCTGAAGTTCGAGTTCGACTGGATGTTCACGATGCAGGCCGACGACGGCAGCGTGTACCACAAGCTCACGGCCCGCGACTTCAGCTACTGGGGCGCGCCGGAGAACGACAAGAGTCCGCGCTTCTTCACGCCTTGGGGCACGACGGCCACGGCCGATTTTGTCGCGATGATGGCCCTCGGCGCGCGCCACTTCCGCGAGTTTGATCCCGCCTATGCCGACCGTTGCCTCGCCGCGGCGCGCAAGAGCTGGGCGTTCCTCGCCGCGCATCCGGAACAGCATGATGCCGACCTCACCGGGTTCCGCACCGGCGGCTATTTTGCCCACGACGGCGTGCATCGTCTCTGGGCGTTGGCCGAGCTGTGGGAGACCACCGGCGAGGAGGCTTTCCTGAAGGAGTTCGAGCAGCGGGCGCAGACGGCGGAGTTCACCCTTTCCGGCCCCGACTGGGGCAATGTGCGCGACCTCGCGCTCGGCACCTACCTCGAGGCCAGCCGCAAGGACGCGCGCAACAAGTTCCTGGTGATGCGCCTGACCCGCGGCCTGCTCGAGCAGGCCAGCCGCATCGTGGAGAACTGCCGGGTCAACCCGCACGGCCGGCCGTTCGGCGCTTCCAAGGGCGACTTCTTCTGGGGCTGCAACGGCTCCGTCGCCGCCCAGACCTACCTGCTCCAGCTGGCCGACCGGCTCAGCGAGAAGCCCGATCCGCTTTACCGCCAGACGGCGCAGGAGGCGCTCGCGCACCTTTTTGGCCGCAACTACCACGGGCGCTCGTATGTGTCCGGCCTCGGCGCCAACCCGCCGCAGCACATGCACGATCGCCGTGGCGATCCGGCGTGGCCCGGCTACCTCGTCGGCGGCCCACACCCCAACGCCCGCATGTACTTCGACGTGACCGAGGACCCCTCGCGCAACGAGATCGCCATCAACTGGAACGCCTCGCTCATCTACGCCCTCGCCGCCTTCGTCGATCCGCAGGCGAAGTAAGGCGAGCAGTAAAGCCCTCGGCCCTCGCGCGAGAACTGCCGAGGGGAGTCTTGCAGGCCAGGTCGTTGCCGACCTGGCCTTTTGCGTTACCGGAGGCCGCTTTCCGCGCGCAGGCGGGCCAGCGCGGCGACCTCGTGTCTTCGGAGGGCGGCGAGGTCGAGGCGGCAGGCGCTCTCGTCGGTCTCGGTGGCGATGATGCAGAGCGTCATGCCGGAGCCGGCGAATTCGCGGTCGAAGACAAAGCGTGCCCGGTCGGCGTGGAAGTCCGAAGTGACGACCACCGCGAACCTCGCGCCTGTGGCCAACACGATCGGTTTGGCCAGTGAGGCGTCCTCGAGGGTGTTGCGGCTTTCGGCGAAGGGCAGGAAGGCGGCCGTAGGCACGCTGTGCTCCTCAAGCCAACGGCGGAGGTAGAAGGCATGGGGCCGGTCGGTGGTGTTGAAGTGCGCCCCGAAGCCGCCGGTGAGCAAGAGAGGCCACGCCGGGTTGTCGCGGTGCAGGCGCAGGGCGCGGTGGCACCGCTCGACGGCGAGACTGTGCAGGTTGCCCTGATCGTCGTTCGGGGAGCCGAGCAGGAGGATGACACCGGGGGGAGTCGGCATGGCGGAACGAGTGTGGCGGGGCTGGCGGCGGGTGGTCGAGCCCCGGGGTGGCCAGGCCCCGCACGGCGCCGCGGTGTTGCTGCATCAATCATGGTCGCGGCGACGCCCGGGTGACGCGAATTGTGCGTCCGGGTGGTGCAGATGGAACCTGCGGTCAATTTCGGCTGGCGTCTCCGCGGCCGGATGACACAGTCGGGCGCAATCGGCGGTTCCCCGCGCGCCGTTCCCCCTGCACAGGCAGCCAACAACGCGCTTTCTTTATGAATGGATGGAGTCGAGCGGCTCAGTCGACGCACGCACCGCGTCGCGCTATTCCCGGAACCCGGGCTGCGGAGGTGTCGCCATGAACCGCCTGCTCGAACGGATGGCCGGGGCGCTCGGCCTCGGCGGCCGGGAGGCCGTGGTGGAGCAGGGGCCGCCCTGCGTGGTGTTTGCGCGCATCGAG
Organism: Verrucomicrobiota bacterium; assembly: GCA_023446865.1. Lineage (GTDB taxonomy): Bacteria > Verrucomicrobiota > Verrucomicrobiia > Opitutales > Opitutaceae > CAJCBL01. The sequence continues at coordinate 18,270 of JAEXPL010000425.1, forward strand.
GAGCGGCTGATGCCGTTGCAGCGCGGCCTCAAATACGAGGAACCCCTCAACGAGGCGCTGGTGCGGGCGAAGCTCGGCCGCGTGACCGGGGGCGGCTCGGTCCAGGGCACCGACGGGCGCATCGAATGGGTCAGCCTCGATATCCAGTTGGTGGACGCCGGACGGGCCCTGCAGTTCACCCGGCGCAAGCTCTGGGAACTGGGAGCGCCCGTCGGCTCGGTGCTCAAGTACAAGCACGACGACGGAGTGGCCACGGTGCCGATCGCGTGAGTCGTGATGGTGCACTGGGAGCGATGTTACGAGCAGACCGACGTTCTCCGATGGTGAAGCCGCCAACCGCTCGGGTAGGTCCGGTCTCCGACCACAGTCGTCCCATAGGGGCAGGAGTGAGGCGGCTCGGCGGAGCGGTGATTTGCTGCCAGTAGGCAGGGTGTGAAACAAAAAACACCCCCACCGCCGAGCCAGCGGCAGGCTACGATCCTGCG
>JAEXPL010000074.1 GCA_023446865.1 Verrucomicrobiota bacterium
CCGGTCGCGCTTCCCCTCCAGGAGAACCAGCTCGCCAGCGTGCGCATCGTCGCCGCGGAGACGTTCACCTACACCAGCCAGTTGCAGACCCATGCCGCCCGCGAGCGCGCGGCGTTGCAGGTTCCGCCGGTGTTTAGGGTCGACCTCGCACCGTTCGACCAGTTCGCCGCCCACCTGCACGAATTCTCGGGCGAGCTCGACCGCTTCGAACAGAAACTGCTCCCGGCCGCCCCCGCCGCCCGCGCCGAGGCCCTCCGCGAACACGCGGCCTCGCTCGCCGTCCTCGTCGATGCCTTCAACCTCCGCGGTCCCTACCATGTGGTGGTCGACGATGTCGCCACCCTCCTCCGCGCCGCCCCGGCCCGGACCCGCCTCGCCCTTCTCGAGAACGGCCTCACCGCGCTGCACGACCTGTACCGGCAGGGCATCTACGACAACGATCAGGACCTCGTCGCCGCCGCCAGCGGCGCCATGACCGCCTACCAGGTCCGCGATTCCGACGGCACCATCGTCCCGGCCCGCGTCCAATCCCGCGAGGAGGCCCTCACCCTCCTGCGCGTCAGTCTCGGGGCCGATGGTGTGAACCGCGAGGTCGCCGCCGCCCTCTTCCGCCTTTTCCACAACGGGCTCACCACCAACCTCGTCTTCGACTCCGCCGCCACCGGCCGCCAGCGCGCCCGCGCCTCCGCCGCCCAGGCCGATGTCGTCGTCACGGTCCAGAAGGGGCAGGTCCTCGTTGAGCCGGGCACGCGCATCAACCCCGACCAGTACGAGATGCTCTCCGCGCACCGGCAGTTCCTGCTCGACCAGGGTGGCATCCAGATTTCCGGATACCTCCAGCTCTTCGGCCGCATGCTCCTGGTGCTGGCCATGGTGCTCGCCGCCGTCCTCTACATCCGCCTCGAGGACCGCCCCTCCCTCACCAGCAACAGCCGCCTCGGCCTGCTTGCCCTGGTCATCATCCTCAACCTCTGCCTGGTCCGTGTCGTCTTCCAGCTGGGCGAACTCGACTTCTTCGTCCGCCATCCCGATTTCGGCGCCGTCCTCCCCTACCTCGGCCCGACAGCGCTCGCACCGCTCATCGTCGCCGTGCTGCTCGGCACCGGCCCGGCGATCATGATGGCGCTCGTCGTCTCGCTCTTCACCGGCGTCATCCACGGCAACCGCCTCGACATCCTCGTCGTCACGTTCTTCGCCTCGATGGTCGGCATCTTCGCCTGCCGCCGTGTACGCCAACGCGGCCGTGTCATCCGCGCCGGTTTCCTCGCGGGTCTCACCGTCGCCGGCTTCGCGCTCCTGCTCGGCGCAGCCGACAACATCGGCACCGACAACCGCGGCGCCTTCCTCATCGTCCTGCGCCAGATGGGCGCGGGCCTCGCCGTGGGCGTGGTCACCGGCATGGCCGTCGTCGGCCTGATCCCGCTCCTCGAGGCGCTCTTCCGCCGGACCACCGACATCACCCTGCTCGAGCTCACCGACTACAACCACCCGCTGCTCAGCCGGCTCCAGCTCGAGGCCCCCGGCACCTACCACCACAGCCTCATGGTGGCCAACCTCTCCGAGAACGCCGCCCAGGCCATCGGCGCCAACCCGCTGGTCTGCCGCGTGTGCGCGCTCTTCCACGACATCGGCAAGACCGCCAGGCCCGAGTACTTCACCGAGAACCAGCGCGACCGGGCCACCCCGCACGACGATTGCAGCCCCCACGCCTCCGCCGCGATCATCCGCGCCCACGTGCCCGAGGGCGTCGACCTCGCCCTGCGCCACCGCCTGCCCCGCCTCGTCGTCGACGCCATCCGCCAGCACCACGGCACCACGCTCATCCAGTTCTTCTACCAGCGCGCCCGCAAGGAGGTGCGCACTCCCGTCGCCGACCAGCCGGAGACCGCCGTCACCACCGAGGTACTCGAGGCTCCGTTCCGCTACGAAGGCCCGAAGCCCCAGACCCGCGAGAACGCCATCCTCTTCTTCGCCGACTGCGTCGAGGCCGCCTCGCGCTCGCTGCGCAACGTCACCCGCCAGAGCTTGGCCGAGCTCATCGAGCGCCTCTTCCAGGAACGCATCGACGACGGCCAGCTCGACGAATGCCCCCTCACCTTCGCCGAGATCGCCAAGATCAAGACCAGCTTCGAGTTCACGCTGCTCAACATGCTGCACTCGCGTATCGCCTATCCGGCGCCGGAGTCCGCCCCCGCCAAGCCCGCCGCCCCCGATCTCCCGTCCGCCCCGTCCGCTCCGCCCGCCAGCCCCACCGACCATGCCCGCGAAAACCAGCCGCCCCGTTAAGGTCTACTGCGGCCACCCGAAACTTCGTTTCACCCGGCCCGCCGTCGCCGCCGCGATCCACGCGCTCGACGCCGCCGCGGCGCCCGCCACCGACTGCAACCGCGGCACCTGGCGCCTCGCCGCCGGCGAGATCTCCGTCGCCTTCCTCACCGACGCCGCCCTCGCCCGCCTCCACGGCGACTTCATGGACGATCCCACGACGACCGACGTGATCACCTTCCCCGCCGCCGCGGCCGGGCACGATCAGGCTGGCGAAGTCTGCATCTCCGTCGACACCGCGCGCAACTACGCCGCCCAGCACGACCACGTCTTCACCGAGGAGCTCACGCTGTACCTGGTCCACGGTTACCTCCACCTCTGCGGCTACGACGACCGCACGCCCGTCACCCGCAAACAGATGCGCGGTGCCGAGCGCCAGGCGCTCGCCGCCCTCCGCGCCGCCAAGAAGCTCCCCGAGTTCGCCTTCGGGCGGTGAGACACCAACAGCGGACAGCAGCAAGCGCCACGCGCCGTACGGTGCCTTCGGCGATCGGTGGGAGCCGGAGCTGCCGCGGAGACAAACCGCCACGTAGGACCGGTCTTCGACCACAGTCGTCCCATAGGGCAGGTGTCGGGCGGCTCGGCGGGGCGGTGATTTGCTGCCAGTAGGCAGGGTGTGAAACA
>JAEXPL010000174.1 GCA_023446865.1 Verrucomicrobiota bacterium
CCGTAGGTCTTCAGGTGGACGCGGTTCATCGGAGGGCGAGCGGTGTCGCCGGTCGCGCCGCGAGGTGGCGGAACAGGACGAGGCGGAGAGCGATTCGGGCGCGGTTCATGGACGAACGGGTAGCGCGCGCCACGGTTGGCGGCGGGGTGGGGCCGTCAAACGCAAAGGCGGTGACCGGCGGCCGGTGGACGGTCGACTGTGGACCGTGGACGGTGGCCGGTGTGCTGTAGGCCAGGGCGCTGACCTGGCCGGTCCTCGTGCGGGCCACGTCAACGCCGTGGCCTACAGGGCACCCTACGTCATGCTCTCGTAGGCGTGGATCTCGCGGGCGCGGTCGGCCCAGTTGGGGAGCTGGGTCTGCCGGGCGGATTTGAGGAGCACGATCTCCTGCTGCATCGCGGTCTCGCCGGCCTGCTGCATCACGCGGTTGAGTCCGGCATAGACGATGTCGGCCGGGTCGATCTTGAGCTGTTCGGCGAGGCGGACGAGGGGCTGGAACTCCTCCTGTTCGAGGTGAAGCTTGATCGAGTGCATGTGGACTCCTCCGGGGTAGCGGGGTTGAGGCGAGCGAACGCCACAGGTTAACCGCCTCCGCCGCGGCGGCAAACGGGGCGGAGTCGTGGCGCGGTGGCGGGCAGTCCGATTTCGGACTCGGAGGACGAGAGAAGACGACGAAGGGAACGAAGGTGTGTCGCGCGCCTTGGCCTCATGGGCTGAGGAAGACGTCGGGCTTGCGACTGGGTCCTGCCGTGAATAACCATTCCGACCATGACCGAGATCATCTTCGAGGTGCAGGAGGACCTGGTTGACGGCGGCTACGTGGCCACCGCGCTGGGCCATGCCATTGCGACACAGGGCGACAGCCTCGAGGAGTTGCGGGAGATGGTGCGCGATGCCGTGTTATGCCACTTCGGCGACGGCGCGCCGGGCCCGATGCCCAAGGTGATCCGTCTGCACTTCGTGCGCGACGAGGTTCTGACGGTGTGAAGATCCCGCGCGATCTTTCCGGAGCCGATCTGGCCCGAGCGTTGCGGGTGCTCGGCTACCAACAGGTGCGCCAGGAGGGCTCGCATCTGCGGCTCACCACGCAGGTCAACGGCACCCACCACGTGACGGTGCCCCGGCACAAGCCGCTCAAGACCGGCACGCTGATGGGCGGGGTGCTCAAGCCGGTGGCCGCGCATCACCGGATGACCGTCGAGGCTTTGGTGGAGAAACTCGGGCTCTAGCCGAGCGAAGTGCTGCGGCAGTGCGGAGGTCGGTCAGCGGACGACGCAGGCGGTAGTGGGATTCGCGTTGCGACAAGGCCGAGGTGTCTGTGTCGTTCGGTGGCGCTGCAGAGAATCCGAAACCTGCGCTTCGCGCGGGCCATTCGATCTGTGCGGTGCTCCGACACTTCTGCCCCTTCGCCTTCTCGAAATGAAACTGCTGGCTCCGCTCCTCGTGTTGATGCTCGGACTGTGCTCGTGCGTGAGCGCTCCTCCTGTTCGTGGTCCGCAATTGAAGGTCGATTGCCGGGTCGCGGAGGACTTTCTCGAGGTAACCGTCACCAATGTCGGGACGAGACCCGAGAAGTACTGGGTGTTTCCAAAGAACAAGAAGTCTGGGCTTCGGAGGACTCCGATTGGTGCCTCGGTATACGTTCGGGGGCGAGAGAAGGAGCCGGCTAGGTACAAGGAGTGTCAGATGCTATCCGAAACCATTGGAGAGCCTCTATTTGAGGTGCTCCGAGTTGGGGGAGTTCGCACGTACCGATTTTCGCTTGAACGTGTACTCGGTTTCGACCCTGAAGACCGCGCGGACAGGCCGAAAGTTGAGGAGTACAAGATAGAATTCGAGGTCTATACGGGCGAACGTGAACATAACGGTGGCATCACCGCAGATACCGGTTGGATCAGGCGTTGGCCCGCGGCGGAGTAGGGGCCACAGGTCGGCGGGGAACCTGCCACGACGCTGGGGGGGAAGGCGGCCGCGCGGCGGTGGTTTACGTGGACGCCGGCGATCGTTGCGCGCAGGTTCCGGGGCATCACGGTGCGGCTTCCCCTATGATTACTCCCCTCCTGAAATCCTGCGGCGTGCCGGGATGGCGCGCGGTGTTGGCGGTGTTCGTCTCGCTCTTCCTGGGTGTGCGCGGTGTGTGCGCCGATCCGACGTCGAGTCTGGCGGAGCCGCTCATCGTCGAGGCGACGGCGGTGCCGGGGGCGTTTCCGCTCGTGGAGCGCGCGCAGGCCGCGCCGCTTTGGTTCGATGTGCGCGACCACAAGGGCGTGATCCGGGCGATCGGCGACCTGCGAACGGACATCGAACGCGTGACGAGGCAGAAGCCCGAGGCGATGGAGCGGCAGCCGGCGTCGGCGCAGCCGGTGATCATCGGAACGGTCGGCCACAACGAGTTGATCGACCGCCTGGTCGCCGCCGGGCAGCTCGACGGCGGCAAGCTCGTGGGCAAATGGGAGAGCTTCATCATCGCGACCGTGGCGAAGCCGGTGCCCGGCGTGGAGCGTGCGCTCGTGATTGCGGGCAGCGACAAGCGCGGGACGATCTACGGCATCTACGAACTCTCGCGGCAGATCGGCGTGTCGCCGTGGCACTTCTGGGCCGATGCGCCCGTGGCGCATCGCGCGGAGCTGCACGTGAAGCCCGGCGCCTTCGCCTCGGGCGAGCCGAAGGTGAAGTACCGCGGCATCTTCATCAACGACGAGGCGCCGGCGCTGCGGCGTTGGGCGCAGGAGAA
>JAEXPL010000201.1 GCA_023446865.1 Verrucomicrobiota bacterium
CTTCTGCCTCACCGGCACGCCGGTCGAGAACTCGCTCGAGGATCTCCGTTCGCTCTTCGACATCGTGCTGCCCGGCGCCGTGGGCGCGATTCCCGGCGACGCCCGCGGCGACGAACGCAAGTGGCACGAGCAGCGCATGCACCGCCAGACCGCGCCCTACATTCTCCGCCGCACGAAGGCGCAGGGCGCCACCGAGCTGCCGCCGAAGATCGAGCAGGTCATCTGGTGCGAACTCTCCGACAAGCAGCGCGCCTGCTATGACGAGGTCCGCGCCGCCACCGACCGCGAGATCGACGCGCTCGCCTACGACCGCCGCCCCGAGTCGCAGGTCCGCCTCGCCGTGCTCACCCAGTTGCTCCGCCTCCGGCAGGTCTGTTGCGACCCACGCCTCATCGAGAAGGCCGAGCAGGAAACCTCGCGTTTCGCCGCCGCCGATTCCGCCAAACTCGCCGTCTTCCGCGAGCTCCTGGAAGAAGCGCTCGACGACGGCCACCGCCTGCTCGTCTTCTCGCAGTTCACGCGCCTGCTCGGACTCGTGCGCGAGGAACTCGCCGCGCAGGAGATCCCGCACTGCTACCTCGACGGCTCGCTCTCCCCCAAGGCCCGCCAGGCCGAGGTCGACCGTTTCCAGAGCGATGCCACCGTGCCCGTTTTCCTGATCTCCCTGAAGGCCGGTGGCACCGGCCTCAACCTCACCGGCGCCGACGTCGTCGTCCACCTCGACCCGTGGTGGAATCCCGCCGCCGAGGCGCAGGCCACCGACCGCGCACACCGCATCGGCCAGACCAAGGTCGTGACCAGCTACAAGCTCGTCGCCACCGGCACGGTCGAGGAGAAGGTGCTCCAGTTGCAGGAGACGAAGCGCCAGCTCCTCGCCGAGGTCTTCGACGCCAGCGACGCCCTCAACTCCCGCCTCGAGCTCGCCGACCTCCGCGCGCTGGTCAGCCCGTAGAAAGGCCCACCCCGGTGCCGGACCGGGAGTTCGGCGACCTCGGAGGGAACCGCGCCTACCGCAGGGTCGCGTGCAGGCGCAGGAACAGTTTGGCATGGTCCGAGACAACCCGCCCCTGCCACGTCTCCATGCCATCGCCACCGGCCGGCGCGAGGCGTTCGAGCACCACGCCGGAACCGCTCCATTGCACCAGATCCGAGGAAGCCTCGACCGCGTAAACGACATCGGTCCGGTCCGCGGGTCGCTGGAAAGTGAGCACCCACTCCGCGCCGGTGCCGGGCACTGCCGGAGGCACGAACACCAGCGCACCGCCCGGCACCGGCGAGCGTGGCGCGACGCCGAGCGCGTACTTGAGCAAGTTCGGCGCGGTGTCGGGACCGAGCACCGCCAGCGGACCGCTGATCGCCGGGTTCGCGAGTTCTCCCGTCGTGAAGCCGGCTCGGCGCCAATCGGCGAAAGGCGAGTCAACCGTGACCACGGCAGCGCCGCTGGTCATGGTCCCGGCCGCGTTGCTCACCGTCACCCGGTAGGTGCCGGCGTGGCTCGGCTGCGCATCAAACAGCAGCTCGGGAGTCGTGGCACCGGCGAGCGGCACGCCATCCTTGTACCACTGATACGCCATCTTGCCCTCACCATAGACGCCGGCCGCGAGGCCGACCGTGTCGCCGGCGGCCGCCGAGGCGCCCGCCGGATCGGCGAACAGCACCGGGTTGCCCGGGGCCGGCATTCGACGCGTGCGCAAGATCGCACCACCGCTTGCGGCGTAGTAATAGCTTCCCGCGAACATCGTGAGGTTGTTCGACGCGAAAGGCGCGGGCAGTTCCGCGGGGATCCATCCTTCGTAGCCGATACCCACCGCGAGATTGAGCTGCCCCCGGGCGCTCGTGCCGGCGTCCTGCATCAGCGACCAACGAGCGTCGAGCCGCTGCAGGTTGCCGCTGGCCTCCGCCAGCGTCGTCGCCTCCTTGCTCCACGCCAAGGGCAAGTCCGAGGCCAGCACCTTTCCGCTGCTGGTCGCCACCCAGAAGCGCCCGCCGGAAAACGCGACCGAGGAAAGCGGGTCCCAATGACCCGGAGCGGACTGCCAGAGTGTGCCGTTGGTGGACGTAACGACCGGCCCGTAGGTTCCACCGGTGCCAGAATAGATTCCCACCGCCATGTAGGACCCGGCCCCGTAGGCCAACGCGGAGAAGCTGTAGCCAGTGCCAAAATTGGCCACGCTCGTCCAAGTTACGCCATCGGGTGAGACAATAATCCGACCGCTGTTTCCCGCCGCCACAAATCGATCGTTCAGGTACGCAACCGTCCGAAGTGTGTCGCTCACTCCGGAGGTACGCGAAGTCCACACGAGCCCATCGCTTGAGGTCAGGCACCTTCCCGCATTCCCGACGGCGACATAGGTGCCGCCGTGTTCAGCGATATCCCAGAGGATATCGGCCACTCCGGTGGTCGCAGGCGTGAAGTTGGTGCCATCGGAGGAAACATAGACCCCGCCGCCGTCCCCGATGGCGAATAGCCGGCCCCCAAGCGTGCGGATCTGTCGCAGCGTCGCCGCCTGCGGGATGCCACTGGTCGCGGCGCTTCCCGCCGCTACGAACGCACCACCGGACGAATACAACATCGCGCCCGCCGAGCCCTGCACCCATGCACGCCCGTTGGCCCCTGCCACTCGGCCCGAAACCGCCGGCGCCGCCGCCTGCGTCCAGACCAACCCGTCGGGCGAAGTCGCTACCAGACCGCCAGCCTCCGAAGCGACGAACCGATTGCCATCGAACGCCACGCTCGACCACGCCGCAGTGCCACTCGGGAGCACGGTGCCACGGTTCCACGTAATCCCATCGGTCGAGGTCAGCAGAAGATTCTGGCTGCCAACGACGACGAACCGCCCCGCGCCAAATGCGCTCGCGCTGTAGGGAATTGCCGTATCGGCCGTGTAGCCCGTCGCGCTCTTGCGCAAGGTCCAAGTGCACCCGTCCGGCGAGGTGAAGATTCGCCCGTAGTAGAAGGCCCCGTCCATGCCGCCAGCCACGTAAAGTCCGCCACCGAAGATCAGCGAGAAGATGTAGCGCAAACCGACCCCTGCGACCGGGTCGTTCACTTGGATCCCGCTTCCCATGTTCTCGCCGTCTTCACTGATGAGCGAGAGGCCATACAGATCATACGCCGCCGCTCTCGTACCGACGGGAATCAGTTGCGTGCCGCTGCCGAGATACCCGGTGTACCGCCACCCCACGCCGTCGGCCGAGCGGAAGACGCCGTTGTCGGCCAACAAGGTGAACTTGCCGTTGTTGAACGTCAGCCCGCGGACCAGACCCACATTCGCCACCTGCTGGCTGGTCCAAGTCGTCCCGTCGGCGGAGGTCCGGACGATGCCATAGCCGCCCGCCTGCAGGTAACGCCCGTTGCCGTAGGCGGCCCCGCTCATCGTGTTGCCGTCGGGGGTTGGTGTGACCCAACTCCAGCCGAGGTCCGCCTTGTAGCCGGCACCGACCACGATCTCGGTGAAGTGCTCCAGCGTGAGCCCCGAGAGGATGCCGCCGAGCGAAAGGTCGACCCCGCCGAACGGGTCGAAGGCCTGCGTCGCCGGAACCAGGCTACGCAGCGAATGCGTGCCGCCGAACACCGGAGCCAGGTTGATGAGCTCGTGCGAGTCGCGCTCCGTCGGCGTGTAGTCGACGAAACCATCCAGCGAACGCTCGATCCGCACCAGCTGTTCCCGCGCCTCCGCCTCGCCCGCGAGATCATCGGCTTCGAGCATGAACAACCGGTCGACGCCCGCCGGCCGCGCGCGGATGAACGTCGAGGCCTGCCGGTAAAGCTCGAACGCTTCGACCAACACCGCACGGGCCTGGAGCCGCTCGGCGGGCGAGCCGGCGGCGAACAACTGGGGATTGTCCTGCAACACCCGCGGCAACGTGAGCAGGTCGCCCTGCGCCAGGTCCAGCAGCGCGTTCACATCGGCGTGAGTATTCTGGCCGCGCCAGAAATGCGCGAGAAACTCGGCCGCGCGCAGACCCGCGCGCAAGACCAGCAGGTCGCCGTAGTCGATCGTCACCGGATCGGGCAGGGTCGTCTCCGTCGACGGCAGGGTCAGCGTGAAGGCCGGGTCGGCGACCAAGGCCAGCTCCGCCCGCGCCAGCTCGCTCTCCGGCGTGATCGTGTCGCGCCAGCAGGCGAAGACCTCGTCCAGATCGCAGCCGGCCACCGGCTGCGGCAGTCCCTCCCCATCCCGCACGAAACGCGCGGTCAGGTTGTAGAGGTCTCGTCCCTCCGGCGTCACCCCCGCACGATCCAGCAGGGTCTGGCTGCCGGCCAGGTGCACGATCGCGAAATAGCGGGTGATGCCCAGATACGCCGCCGCGGTGCTGTTCGCGGGATCAAGTGTGAGCGCCTCGGCGAAGCGAGCCTTGGCGGCGACGAGGTCGTGGGCAACCAGCGCCGCCCGCCCCGCGGCGATCTTGTCGGCCGCAGAGTCCGCGGCCGGACATGAGACGCTGACTACCAGAAGTGAGGCGAGCAGGAGTAGGTTTCGCATGGCAGGAAATCGGGTCAGGGCGTCGACGGCTGCGCACCGGCCAAGAGGACGGCCAAGGCGCTTTCCGGCGCGGACAAGTGGAGAACGTAGTCATTGGCTTCCGTCACCGGACCATCGCCCCGGCGGATGGCCACCGACTGAAGGAGGAGGTCGCCATCCGGCAGAAGCTCCGCCTCGGCAGCGTTCACCACCGTCCGCTCGCCATCGCATTGCCGCAGGGTGAAACGCCGAACGCGCGCCGTGCCGGCCCGCCCCAGCTCACGCACCGCGCACACCACGGCTTCGGCGATGCGGGGCCAGTCGGAGGAATCTCGCACCTCGAGGACAACATCCTCGAGATAGGCCTCCCGGCGCCAAGCCACCCGCAGCACGCCCTGCTTGCCGTACCGCCCGCGCACCCGTCCGATCCGCAGCAGGGCCGTCTCGCGCGCCGCGTCGGCACTGAACACCGGAATCGTCGCACCGACGATCTGCTGCCGACGATCCCAGCGGAGCAATACCGGGTCCGCGCCGGACACCCGAAGTGTCGCCAGCAGCAGTGCCACGGACACGCAGGCCACCCACCGTCCTCTGGGTGCGCCGCGCGCGCCTGCCGAAGGGCAAGAGCAGTGTGGGGCGCCACGGAGTCCTCGCATGCGCACCGGCCCACTCCCGGTGGGCCGGTCGCTGGGTTGTGCCCTATCCGCCTCGCTCCAGCAAGCCGAGCGCCCCAGCCCGCCACACTATTAACACCCCAAATGGCTCCAGCGGATAGCGCTAATCGTCCCAACCGCGCCCGAGACGGGCGTCCCGCGCCGCTTCCGGAAGCCGCAACACTGAAGAAATTCCCATTGACGCACCCGAAGGCCGCCACCTTCATTCGCCCCCTTCACCAACGTGGCCCGGTAGCTCAGTTGGTAGAGCAGAGGACTGAAAATCCTCGTGTCCCCGGTTCGATTCCGGGCTGGGCCACCACTTTGAACCCGCCTCCGGCAACGGAGGCGGGTTTTCTGTTTCCAACGGCGTGCGCCGCGCCGGCGCCTCCGGACATGAAAAACCCCCGCTGAACCGTGTGGGGGGCAAAGCGGGGGTCTGGCCGGGGCCGCAACTGCGGGTTTAGGTCTCGGCCAAGCCCGAGTACCTACGTACCGGCGACACTTGGCGAGCCGATTCTCACCGAACCCCGCGATCAACCGCCCGCCTCGCACCGGCGGTGCTCGATCGACCGCCGGAGTGCGGCCTCCAACGCGAGCGGCTGCACCGGCTTGGCCACATAGTCCTGCATGCCCGCCGCGAGGCATTCGTCGCGGTCGCCAACCATGGCGTTGGCCGTCATCGCCACCATCCGGGGGCGGCGAACCGGCGGGTAACGCAGACAAATCTCACGGGCCGCGGTCAGCCCGTCCATCTCGGGCATCTGCACGTCGAGGAAGACAACATCGTAGGCGCGACACTCGAGCGCCTGGAGCGCCTCCAAGCCATTGTTGGCGACATCCGCGTGGTAACCAAAACGCCCGAGAATAAGCTGCGCCACCCGCTGGTTGGTGACGTTGTCCTCAGCGAGCAGGATGCGCAGCGGGTGATCGTCTGCGAGCTTGCGGCGGCTCGGGGTGCTCGGAGTGGGCTCCGGCTTGGGCGCCGACCCGAGCGCATGCACCACGGCGTCGCGCAGGGCGCCGAACTTCACCGGTTTCGGGAGCTGGCCGGCCACCAACAGGTCCGCCGGCAATCGGCCGAGGGATTCGAGCGCGGAGTAGAGCAATACCGGGAGGTCGCTCCGTCCCGGCAACGCGCGCAGGCGACGCACCAGTTCGATCCCGTCGCCGCCGCCGAGTTGCTGGTCGATGATCGCCAATGCGATCGGGGCCGGGTCGAGCATCCGGCTGATCGCTTCGTCCGCCCGCGCCACCGCCTCGGGCCGCAGGCCCCAGACCGCGCAATGCCGCTCCAGGGTCCGGCGGACCGTCACGTTGTCCTCCACGAGCAGCACCGGCCAGCCGGCCAGTGGATCGATCGGTTTGGCCAAGGCCGGTGTCGCCGTCGCGCCGATGCCGACGAGGACCTCGAAGCTGAAGGTGCTGCCGCGGCCCTGTTCGCTCTCCACCCAGATCCGGCCGCCCATCAGCTCCACCAACCGCCGGCAGATCGCCAGCCCGAGCCCGGTGCCGCCGAACTTCCGGGTCGTCGAAGCGTCGACCTGGCTGAAGCTCTTGAAGAGCCGATCCATGCGTTCCGGTGGTATCCCGATTCCGGTGTCGCGCACGGTGAAGCGCAGGCGCAGCCGGCCGTCCGCCTCGATCCCGGACCGCTCGACCCCCACGTAGACCTCGCCGGCGGCGGTGAACTTCACCGCGTTGCCCACGAGATTGACGAGCACCTGGCGCAGCCGTGTCACATCGCCCACCAGCAGGCCCGGCACCGCCGGTTCGACCCAATAGACGAGGTCGAGCCGCTTCTCGCCGGCCCTCGGCCCGAGCACCTCGAGGGCGGACTCCACGCAGTCGTGCAACTCGAAGGGCTGCGTCTCCAGCTCGAGACTGCCCGATTCGATCTTCGAGAAGTCGAGGATGTCGTTGATAAGCGTGAGCAGCGTGTCGCCGGACACGCGGATCGTCTCGGCGAACTCCCGCTGCTGCTCGGAGAGATTCGTGCCGAGCATGAGCCCGCTCATGCCGATGACGGCGTTGAGCGGCGTGCGGATCTCGTGGCTCATGTTGGCGAGGAACTCCGACTTGGCCACGGTGGCGGCGGCGGCCTCGCGGGCGAGCTCGTTGGCGCGCTGCACGGATTCCTGCAGTCGGCGGTTGGCCCCCTCCGCGGCCTCGCGGGCGCGCCGCATCTCGTCCTGCGCGGCGCGCTGCTCATTGATGTCCATCATGCCGCCGACCACGCGGATCGCCCGCTGCCCGGAGCCGCGCACGATCAGCGCCCGGTCGAAGACGTAGAGGCACCGGCCGTCCGCATGCATGAACCGGTATTCACACTCCCACCGTTCCGCAGTGGAGGCGAGCGCACCCTCGAACCGCGCCTCGACCATCGCCCGATCCTCGGGGTGGATGCGCGCATACCACCACTTCACGCCCGCCGCCGGTCCGGGCTGGTCGTAGCCGAACAGGCGGGTGACGCCATCGCTCCACCACAACGCGCCCGCGGCGGGATCGTAATCCCACACCGCGTCGCTGGTGGCGCGGGCGATGAGGAAAAAGCGTTCCTCGCTCTCGCGCAGGCGCTGCTCGATCTCCATCCGCTCGGTGATCTCGATGGCCGAGCCGATGAGCCGCGTGATCCGGCCGGACTCGTCGCGCACGGGCTTGAGTTGCGTGAGCCACCAGCGCTCCCGCCCGCCCAGCGAGATCTGTTCCTCGTAGTTGATCGTCGTGCCGGCGAGCACGCAGTCGCGGTAGTGGTCCTCCATCTGCCGGCCGCTCTCCCGCGGCAGTTGCGCTGCGAGCTGGGTCGGACTGTGCCCGACGATTGAATCCGCCGACAGTCCGGTGATGCGCTCGAACGACGGATTCACACCGGCGAAGCGGAAACCGTCGCCGGCCACGTCGAGCACCCAGATCGGCAGGTCGATGCCGCTGTAGAGTTCCTTGAGAAACGCCTCGTGCTCCCGCAACTGTGCCTCGACCAGCTTGCGCGCCGTGACATCGGTGATGAAACCGTGCCAGAGCACCGCGCCGTCCGGGAGGCGCTCGGGCAGCGAATTGCCGAAATGCCAGCGGATCGATCCGTCGGGTTGCCGCACGCGAAACTCGACCACCCAGGGCAGGAGCCGCTCCGCCGACTCCCGCATCGAGCGCTCCACCGCCGCGCGATCGTCGGGATGGCAGGCGGCGAAGAGCGGCGCCGCATCGGCCGCCAACGTCTCGGACGCCAGGCCGTAGAGCTCAGCAACTCCCGGGCTTGAATACGGGAGGCACACGGTGCCGTCCGGCCGCAGGAGCAGCTGGAACAACAGGCCGGGCACCTGCGCGGCGATCTTCTCGAGCCGCTGCGCGATCTCCCGCCGGCGCGCCTCGGCCTCGTGCAGCGCAGTGATGTCCTGCACCGTGCCGAACACGCGCACCACCCGCTCGGCGCGCTGTTCGGTGCGCATCGTGATGCGCAGCCAGGCCGCCCGCCGTCTCGCGCCGGCGATCGACACATCGAACTGCGTGCCCTCGCCCCGCGCCAACGCCAGCCCAAGCGCCGCACGGATGACCGCACGCGGCTGCGGCGGGCACAGCCGCAGCAGCAGCGCCATCCGGGCGTTGCGGACCGGCAGCCCGCAGATCCGCGCCGCCTCCTCGGACCACGACGCCACCCGCGTGCCGGCATCGATCGACCAGTTGCCGATGTGCGCCACCGCCTGGGCTTCGAGCAACCGGGCCTCGCTCTCGCGCAGCAGCTCCTCGAGCATCCGGCTGGCGGTTACATCGGTGTGGGTGCCGAGCATGCGCAGCGGCCGGCCTTCGGCGTCGAAGACCGCCTTGCCCCGCGCCAGCACCCAGCGCATCTGGCCATCCGCCCGCCGCACCCGGTGGACATGCTCGAAGACCGCGTTCTGGCCCGCGAAATAGCGCCGCACCGCCTCACCCATCCCCTCCGTGTCGTCGGGATGCATCGAGCCCAGCCAATGCGACCGGGAGACAAATTCATCCTGGTCGGGCAGCCCGAGGATCTCGCGGTCGCGGGGCGAAACCCAGATGCGGTCGGCGAGGATGTCCCACTCCCACGCCCCGTCGTTGCTGCCCGCGATCGCCAACTGCCAACGTTCCTCGCTGCTCCGGAGGCGCTCGAGCGCCTGCACCCGCTCGGTGATGTCCTGGGCAATGCCAATGTAACCCACGATCCGCCCTTCGCGATCGCACATCGCCGTGATGGCGAGACGCACCGGCACCCGCACGCCATCCTTGCGGATGTAGGTCCAATCGTTCTCGTCGGGCTCCCGCGTCGCCTCGGTCTTCGCCACGAACGCCTCGAAGCCCGCCGGCACCGGCCGGCCCAGCTCTTGGGTGAGAACCTCCGCCCGGCGCCGCACCTCGTCGGGATCGTGGAGGATCACCGGTGTGGTGCGCCCCACGACCTCATCGGCGGCGTAGCCGAGCAGGCGTTCGGCGCCGCGGTTGAACACCTCGATCGTGCCCGCCGCATCGGTGGCGATGAGCGAATAGGCGGCGCTCGCCAAGATGCCGGCCGAAAGGCTCTCGGCCCGCCGGCGCGCTGTGATATCGGTCTCGACCGCGACGAACCGCTGCACCGTGCCGTCGGAACCGAATACCGGGTCGGCCTTGATGTGAACCCAGTAGGCGGTGTGGTCGCGCCGGTAGTTGAGCAATTCGACATCGAAACTCCGGCCCAGGCGCCGGCAGTCGCGCAGCTGGGCGACGGTCTTCGGGTCGCTCCCGGGCCCCTGCAACAAACGCCCCGGCTGGCGCCCGACCAACGCATCGAACGCGTAGCCGGTCAACCGCTCGAAGGCCGCGTTCACCCATTCGATCCGGCCGGCCGGATCGGTGATGACCACGGCGGCGGTGGTCTTCTGCGCCACCAGTGCGAGCCGCTCAAGTTCGAGCGCGAGGCGTTTGCGCTCCGTCACATCGTGCCGGAGGGCGATGTAGCGCACCGGCCGTCCGGCCGGGCCCATCACGGGCACGATCACGGTGTCAAAGAAACACTCCTTGCCGGCCTTCGTGAGATTGCACACCTCGCCCTTCCAGATGCGACCGGCGCCGATCGTCTGCCACATCCCGCGGAAAAACTCCGGCGAATGACGGGCGGACTTCAGGATCCGATGGGTGCGCCCCACCAGTTCCTCCCGGCTGTAGCCGCTGGTCGCGCAGAACCGGTCGTTGACCTCGAGGATCACGCCATCGGGATCCGTCACCGCCACGATCGCCTGTGCATCCATCGCCTCGCGGAAGTGCGCGAGGTGATCGCGCGCCTGCTCCAGGTCGTCGAGCAAGGTCGCCCGGTTCACCAGCTCCCGGCGCAACCGCCAGATCGCCCCGCCGAGCGCCGCCCCGCCGCCCAGGAGCGTGGCGATGCTCAGGAGCGTGAGGAGATGATTTCGGTACCCATCCCGTTGGTTCTCCACCAGCCGCGCACCAAGCACCGTAAGTTCATCGGCGCAGGCCAGCCGCAACTCCTGCGCCACCAGCGCCCCGTCCTCCGCGCTCGCGGCCGCGGTGCGGTCCGGCACAAAAGTCGTCTCCGGCCCGACGGCCTCCAGCTGCCGCCAGTCGCCTTCGAAGCGACGCCACGCGTCGGTCTGCCGCAAACGCGCGAGCTGTGCCGTCGCCCGATCGGAAACCAGCCGCTCCGGCTGCGCAATCGTCAGGCGGAGTTGTTCAAACAGCCGATCCATGCGGGCGAATTCCACGGCCGCCGCCCGGCCACGGGCCAGCGCCGCCGGTAGTTCGCCATGCAGGCGCGCCGCGCTCTCCTCCAACAACTGGAGCTCGAAGATGACAGCCATGATCTTGCCCGTGCCGCCCGAAGTCGGCGCGACGACCGCCACCCGATCCAACCGCAGGTAGGCATCGATCATTTCGGTGATCTGCTCCGCCGTGCGCACCCCGCCGGCCCGCCGCACCGCCGCCATCCGCGCCAACTCCTCAGCCCGATCTGCCTGCGGAATCTCCGCGCCGGCCAGCACCGGCTCGAGCGCCCCCAACGCTTGATCCGACAAGCGGCGCAACTCCGACAACGGCGCCGGGGGTTCCAGGCCGGCAGCGACAAGGATGGTGGCGCTGCGCTCGGCCTGGAGCGGCGAGATCGTGTGCAGAACATGCTCCATCAGCGCGATGTTCCGCTCCATCGTCTCCATCGCCCGGGACTCGGCGCGGCTGCGTTCCAGCAACTGCCAGCACACCCAGACGCCGGCGACGATCACGAGCACCAGTGCAAGGACAGTGCGTCGTGACAAGCCGGGTGGGGCGGAGGCGCGGTTGCCGGGAGCGGGCATGGAAATCCGGCCGGGGCGCAGAGGCCACACCCAGCCGATTCAGACATCGGCCTGCCAAGGGCTTCCTTAAACCTCCTTGCGCCCGAGGTCTGCAGCCCGGGCCCAGCCACTGCGAGGCGACACCCCACCGGGCCCAAACCGCCTACGCGGCGGGCACCGCGAGGAAGTCGCGCACGAGGTCGTAGAGCTGGGGCGAATCCAGCAGGAAGGAGTCGTGGCCGAGATCCGTGGCCAATTCCGCGTAGCTGGCGGATTTCCCGACGCGCAGCAGCGCGAGCACGATCTCGCGATTCTGGGCCGTGGGGAAGAGCCAGTCGCTGGTGAACGCCACGCAGAGCGTGCGCGCCTTCACCTCGCGGAACGCCTGCTCCAGCGAGCCGTAGGCGCCGGCGAGGTCGAAGTCGTCGATCGCGCGGGTGATGTAGAGGTAGGTGTTGGCATCGAACCGGTTGATGAACGCCTGGCCTTGGTGCTGCAGATAACGCTCGACCTCGTACTGCGCGTCGAAGCTGGCGGCCGCCTCGGGCGTGGCGGTGCCGCCGCGTTTCCGTCGCCCAAACTTCTGCTCCATCGAGGTGTCGGAAAGGTACGTGATGTGCGCCATCATCCGGGCGATGGCCAGGCCCACGCGCGGGCCTCCGCCTTTCGGATACTCGCCGCGGTTCCAGTCCGGATCCTGCATGATCGCCTCGCGGCCCACGGCGTTGAAGGCGATCGCCTGCGCGTTCTCGCGTGCGGTGGTCGCCATCGGCAGCAGGCGGCGCACGAAGGCGGGATACTCGATGCCGAACTGCAGCACGCGCATGCCACCCATCGAGCCGCCGACGACCGCGTGCAGCGCGGTGACACCGAGGTGGTCGAGCAGGCGTTTGTCCGCCCGGACCATGTCGCGGATCGTGACCTGCGGGAAATTGGCGCCCCACGGCCGGCCGGTGGCGGGATTGGTCGCGCTCGGGCCGGTGGAGCCCACACAGCCGCCCAGGCAGTTGCTGCACACCACAAAGTAGCGGTTGGTGTCGAGTGCCTTGCCGGGCCCGATGATGTTGTTCCACCAGCCGGGCTTGCGGTCGTTGAGCGAATGGATTCCGGCGGCGTGGTGGTCGCCGCTGAGCGCATGGGCGACGAAGATCGCGTTGTCCCGCGCGGCGTTGAGCCGGCCGTAGGTCTCGTAGCGCAGCGTGAAACCGGGGATCGTCTGGCCGTTGTCGAAGGTGAATGGCTCGGCCGAGACAAAGTCGCGCGCCTCGACGAGTCCCACTTCGCCGGGCTCGGAGCGCGCCAGATCTAGATCTTCGGAGGAATCGTTCACGCCGCGGGATGGTGGCGAGCGTCGGCCCGGCGTCAACGGAGCGCAAGTTCCCTCCACGCGCGACTTGGCTCCCCGCCCCCTCCGCTT
>JAEXPL010000248.1 GCA_023446865.1 Verrucomicrobiota bacterium
CGAGCACCACGGTGCAAGCCCGGAGCGTCGGCAGTGTCGCAGGCGACCGGTCGGAGACCGGTCCTACGGGTTGGGCAGGCCGGCGGAGGTTCTCCCCATGATCACCAACGCCGACCCGAAAGCCAACTTGGCTCCCTGCGCCGCTGAGGTACGGGCGGCGATCGACCGCGTGCTCGCCAGCGGGCGCTACATCCTCGGGCCGGAGGTGGAGGCGTTCGAACGGGAGTTTGCCGCGTGGCTTGGCGCGACCGCGTGTGTCACCGTCGCTAACGGAACCGATGCGGTCGAGTTGGCGCTCCGCGGGGTCGGGCTGCGTGCGGGCGACGGCGTGGTGCTGCCGGCCAACACCGTTTCCGCGACGATTGCGGCGGTGATTGCGGCCGGTGGCGTACCGGTTTTCTGCGATGTCGATCCTGCGACGATGAACCTGTCGCCGGCGAAGCTGCGCGAGTTGTTGCGTTCGCCGCGCGGCGCCGGGGTGCGGGCGCTGGTGCCGGTGCACCTCTACGGGCATCCGTGCGCGATGGTCGAGCTGGCGACGATCGCCGAAGCGCACGGGTTGCTGGTGGTCGAGGACTGTGCGCAGGCGCACGGGGCGGCGATCGGTCTGCGGAAGGTGGGCACTTGGGGCCACGCGGCGGCGTTCAGTTTCTACCCGACGAAGAACCTCGCTGCGCTCGGAGACGGGGGTGCGGTGGTCACCGGCGATCCGGCGATCGCCGACCGCTTGCGGGCGTTGCGGCAGTACGGTTGGCAGGAGCGCTACGTGAGCGCCGGCGACGGTGGCCGCAACAGCCGGCTCGACGAGATCCAGGCGGCGGTCCTGCGGGTGCGACTGCAGCACCTGGACGCGGAGAACCTCCGCCGCCGCCAGTTGGCCGCGCTCTACGCCGCGGAGTTGGCGGGGAGCGGGATTGTGCTGCCGCCGCAGCCGAACGGCGAGACACCGGTATTCCACCAATACGCGGGGCGCACCCCGGGCCGCGAACGCCTCCGCCTTTGGCTGGAGGCGCGCGGCATCGTCGCGCAGGCGCTTTATCCGGTGCCGTTGCACCGGCAGCCGGCGTTCGCCCGGTGGGCGCCGAACGAGATGGGCGCGCTGGCGGAGTGCGAGCGGTGCTGTACCGAGGTGCTCAGCCTGCCGGTGCACCCGGCGCTGACGGAGGACGAAGTCCGCGTCGTTGCGCGGGCGGTGCGCGAATGGTCGCAGGCGGGGCGACCGTGAAAGGCGGCGCCGCGCACGGCTTGCAGCGGGACGCAGAACCATCGATCCTCCGGGCAGCCCCATGAGTGACGCCGTGCCGACCCTTTCCATCGTGATCCCGCTGTACCGCAGCGAGGAGAGCATTGAGCGCGTCGTGGCGGAGCTGGCCGCTCTGCCGATCGAAGGCGGGCTGGAGATCGTGCTGGTGAATGACGGCAGCCCCGACGACACCGCCGGCGCGTGTCGCCGAATCCTGGCGACCTGTCCGGTGCCGGTGACGGTGGCCCGCCACGCGCGCAATTTCGGCGAGCACAACGCGGTGCTCACCGGCCTGCGGCAGACGCGGGGCCGCTGGGTTGTGACGATGGACGACGACGGCCAGAACCCGCCCTCCGAGGTGCCGAGACTGCTCGCGGCGGCGCAGGCGGGCGGGCACGACGTCGTCTTCGGCGACTATGCGGTGAAGGAACACGCGGCCTGGCGGAACTGGGGCAGCGCGTTCACCAACGCGGTCGCCGGTTGGCTGCTGGACAAGCCGCGCGGGCTGTACCTCTCGAGCTTCCGCTGCCTCAGCCGGTTCATCGTCGACGAGATCGTGCGCTATGAGGGGCCGTATCCGTATATCGACGGCCTGATCCTGCAGTGCACGCGGGCGGTGACGTCGGTGGAGGTTGCGCACCGGGCTCGCGAGCAGGGGCGGAGCGGCTACAACCTGCGCCGGTTGGTGCGGCTGTGGCTGAACATGTTCACAAGCTTCTCGGTGGCACCGCTGCGGGCGGCGACCGTGCTCGGCCTGGCCTTGAGCGCGCTCGGCGTCTTGGGGCTCGGCATGGTGGTCTACCTGTACTTCACGGGGCGCGGGCCGGAGTTCGGCTGGGGATCGCTGATGGCGGCGTTGCTGGTTTTCTCCGGGGCGCAGCTGGTGATGCTTGGCGTGATCGGCGAGTACCTCGGCCGCGCCTACCTCACGGCCAATCGCCGGCCGCAGTCCGGCGTGCGCGTGGTCCGGCGCGGCGGAAGCGCGGTCGGTTGAGGTGCATCCACGTGTTTTTGGCAGACGACAGAAGGGAACGAAGGGAACAAAGGCTTTCCGGAGGCAGAGAGGCCACGACGGGAACCGCCTGCGGACGCCGGGCGCTTGTTGGGTGTTCTCTCGGAGCTAGCCGCCCGACCGAGTGGCCGGCTCAGCGCGCGTCGCGGTCGCCGGACTGCTGATCGAGTTCGGCCCAGCGGCCGGCGGCGAGCAGGAGCACCGCCCACGTGAGGAGCACGGCGGGATTCTGGAAGACAAAGTCGCCCCAGGCGTGGACCAGGGTGAGGCCCGTACCGACGGCGGCGGGCAGCGCGAGGGGGTTGGTCCACGCGCGGTGGCGGAGGAGTTGCCAGACGAGCCAGGCGAGGCCGGCGACGATCGGGGTGAGGCCCACGATGCCGAACTCGATCGGGTACTCGAGAATGTCGTTGTGGGCGTGCTCCCAGAACCGCCGGGTCGTTCCGGCGTAGTAGATCTCCGGATGGTGGCGGGCGAAGTCGGGAAAACCGTAACGGAAGCAGCCGGCGCCCCAGCCCAGCACGGGGCGGGCGGCGAGCATCTCGGCGGCGGCGGTGTGCGCCGCGGTGCGATCGGCCGCGGAGGCGACCGGGTCCTCGATCATGCCCTCAAAGCGCTGCACGACCTTCTCGACGTTGAGCGAGTAGAGGCCGACGCCGACGAACACCGCGACGAGCCCGAACAGAAGCAGGATGGCGAGGTTGTTGCGCTGGTGGTCGGGCTCGCGGGTCTGCGCGAACACGAAAGCGAGCCCGACGCTGCCGGTGAGCGCGACCATGGTGA
>JAEXPL010000366.1 GCA_023446865.1 Verrucomicrobiota bacterium
CGGCCGCGGCCTCGCCATCGCCGCCCACGCCGTCGCCCTCATCGAGCGGGTTTGACCCACGCTTGCGGGTGGACGCGCTTGCCCCCAAGCGCGTTGTCGACAACGCGCGATTCCGGAAATCATCGGAGCCGCAAACTCCGCCCGCGTGCAACGCCATCCGCTTCGTCCCCGATCCGCGACCGCGTTGAGGGCAACGCGGTCCACCTCGGAATGCCCCGCCCACAGTTTCATCCTCCGGAATTAGTGTGCATCAGTGTGCATTAGTGGTTCCATTCCGATCGCCCGATACACAGCGATGCCTGCCCGCCGCCTATTCCTGACTCTCGCCCCGCTCGCCACCATCGCCGCGCTCGCCCTCGCACTGACCCTCGCCGGCTGCGGCAAACGGGAGACGCCGATCGAACGCGCCAACCGCGAGCAGATCCTCCTCGTCAGCGCCGGCGCCGGACTCACCGACCTCGACCCGCAGCTCGCCACCAGCGTGGGCGAATTCAACGTTCTGCTCGCTCTCTTCGAAGGTCTCACCGACCTCGATCCCTCCACGCTCGAACCCGTGCCCGCCATCGCCGAGCGCTGGGAAACCTCGGCCGACAACCGCACCTGGACATTCCACCTCTCGGCCACCGCCCGCTGGAGCGACGGGCGTCCGCTCACCGCGCAGGACTTCGTCGCCTCGTGGCGCCGGCTCCTCTCGCCCGGCCTAGCCGCCGACTACGCCACTCTCCTCTACTGCCTCACCGGCGCGGAGGATTTCCACCGCGGCCGCACCGCCGACTTCGCGCAGGTGGGCGTGACCGCCCGCGACGAGCGCACGCTCCAGCTCCGCGTCACCCATCCTACGCCCGAGCTGCCGGCCATCCTCGCGCTCCCGCCGCTTTTCCCCGTGCCGTTGCACGTGATCGAGAAGACCGGTGTCGTCGATCGCCGCGGCAATGCTTGGACCAAACCCGCCACCTTCGTCGGCAACGGCCCGTTCCGCCCCACGCGCTGGCAGTTCGGTCAGCAGATCGACGCCGAGCGCTCGTCCACCTACCGCGACGCCGCCGCGGTGCGCCTGCGCGGCGTGCACTTCCAGCTCACTGAGAACCTCGAGACCGAGGAGCGCATGTTCCGCGCCGGCCAGCTCCACGTTGTCAGCGCGCTGGCCACCGGCCGCGTGGCCGAGTGGCGCGACCAAAGATCACCCGCCCTACGCACCGTGCCCTATTTCGGCACCGACTTCCTGCGCGTGAACGTCAGTCGTCCGCCGCTCGGCGATCCACGCATCCGCCGGGCGCTCGCCCTCGCCATCGACCGCGAGCAGCTCGCCGCCCGCGTGCTCCTCGGCACCAAGAGCCCGGCGCCCACGCTCGTGCCGTCCGGTTTCCCTGGTTACGCCGCACCCGCCGGGCAGACGCTCGCGCTCACCGAGGCCCGCCGTCTCCTCGCCGAGGCCGGTTTCCCCGGCGGCCGGGGGCTGCGCCCGCTGCAGATCCTCTACAACAGCTCCGACCAGCACCGCGTGGTCTTCGAGGCCGTCCAGGAGATGTGGCGCCGCGACCTCGGCCTGCGCATCGAGCTCGCCAACCAGGAGGACAAGATGGCCCGCCAGGCCCGCAAACTCGGCGACTACGACCTCATCCGTTCCTCGTGGACGGCCGATTACAGCGACCCGCTCACGTTCCTCGACGTGTTCACCTCGGCCAACGGCAACAACCACACCCGCTGGGCCAACTCGGGTTACGACTGCCTCGTCGCCGCCGCGCGCGAGACCGCCGATCCCGCCGCGCGCAACGCCACGCTCGCCCGCGCCGAGGCGCTCCTGCTCACCGAGGCCCCGATCATCCCGCTCTACCACTACACGAACTTCTACCTCGTGCACCCCGCCGTGCGTGGCTGGTCCGGCAACCCGATGGACCGCCGCCCACTCAAGCAGCTCTGGTTGGAGCCGGCTCGGTAGCCATCCGGCGCAAGTTGATCTGCGTGCAGGTGATCTCGAATCAGCCGGAAAGCCGCCGTTGCGCAGCGCAGGCTTCGACCAAGCGCTCGAACCGGCGGGTTCGTGTCTCCGGCTTCTTGGCACTGATCACCCACCATGTCACCGCGCGGCGGTAGCTCGGCGGCAGTTTCTCATAATACGCCCAGGCCGCACGCTCGGCCTTGAACCGTTTCCGCTCCGCCGCGCCCAGCTCCGGTGTCGCCTTCTGTTCGTAGGACGCACGATTCAGCGCCCCCTCGGTCCGTTTGGCGTAGGCCGCGAGTCCCGCCGGCTGCATCCGCCCCTCGGCCTGCAGCGCCTGCGCGCGGGCGATGTTCACGTTGCTCCACGCCGAACGCGGTCGCCGGGGCGTGAACCGGATGGCGTAGCGCTCATCGTCGAGCCGCCAGCGCACGCCATCGATCCAGCCGACGCACAACGCCTCATCGACCGACTCCGGCCAAGTAACGCTCCGCACACCGGTCGCCTTCTTCATGTAGCCCACGATCAGCTCGTCCTCCGTGGCCGCGTGCGTCGCAAACCACGCTCGCAACGCGGCGGCATCGCGGAAGAAAAGCGGTGAACCGGGCACGTTGTTCCGGTCCTGGTCCGATTCGCGGTTCTTCATGGTCGCAGCGCCATCCCGTAGCCGAACGTACCGCCCACGTTAAGTCCCGATTCCGCCCGGGTTTGCGGATCATCTGTGCCATCGCGCACTGTCACACCTCCGGGGCGCTTGGCCAACCTGGCACACATGCCCTCCGCCCTGGCACACTTCGCGCCGGTCTCCATCGGGGCATTTCTTCCGCTAACCACTGTCCCGCCGACATTTGCAGATATCCACCCCCGCTGGCACCCGGATTGCAAGAGAAGGCCTATTCGCGCACATCAACAACCACCGCGCACACCACTTCTGAGGACTTTCACATGAGCAAAATCATCGGCATCGATCTGGGCACCACCAACTCCTGCATGGCGGTCATGGAGGGCGGTGAGCCCGTCGTCATCCCCAACGCCGAAGGCGGTCGCACGACGCCTTCCGTCGTCGCGTTTACCAAGACCGGCGAGCGCGTCGTCGGCCAGGCCGCCAAGCGCCAGGCCGTGACCAACCCGAAGAATACCGTCTTCTCCGCGAAGCGTTTCATCGGCCGCAAGTTCTCCGAGGGCCAGAACGAGGCCAAGAACATGCCGTTCAAGGTCGTGGAAGGGAAAAATGGCGACGCCTACATCGAGGTCGACGTCAACGGCAAGGCCGAGCGTTTCGCCCCCGAGCAGATCTCCGCGATGGTGTTGGCCAAGATGAAGGCCGACGCCGAGGCCTACCTCGGTGAGCCCGTCAAGAAGGCCGTCATCACCGTCCCCGCCTATTTCAACGACGCCCAGCGCCAAGCCACCAAGGACGCCGGCACCATCGCCGGTCTCGAGGTCATGCGCATCGTCAACGAGCCCACGGCCGCCTCGCTCGCCTACGGTCTAGACAAGAAGAAGGACGAGCCCATCGCCGTGTTCGATCTCGGCGGCGGCGCCTACGACAACTCCGTCCTCGAGCTCGGCGACGGCGTCTTCGAGGTCCGCGCCACCAATGGCGACACCCACCTCGGCGGCGACAACTGGGACGACACCATCATCAACTGGCTCGCCGACTCCTTCAAAAAGGAGAACGGCATCAATCTCCGTGGCGACGCCATGGCGATGCAGCGCCTCAAGGAAGAGGCCGAGAAGGCCAAGATCGCCCTCTCCTCCGCCCAGAGCTACGACATCAATCTCCCCTTCATCACCGCCGACGCCTCCGGCCCGAAGCACCTTACCGTCACCCTCTCTCGCGCCAAGCTCGAGCAGCTTTGCGAAAGCCTCGCCCAGCGCACCATCGCTCCGTTCGAAGCGTGCTTGAAGGACGCCGGCCTCAACAAGGACAAGATCGACGAGCTCGTCCTCGTCGGCGGCATGACCCGCATGCCCGCGATCATCGAGATCGCCAACCGCCTCGCCGGCAAGGACGCCCACCGTGGCGTGAACCCCGATGAGGTCGTCGCCGTCGGCGCCGCCGTCCAGGGCGCAGTCCTCTCCGGTCAGAAGGACGACGTCATCCTCCTCGACGTCACCCCGCTCACCCTCGGCATCGAGACCGCCGGCGCCGTCTCCACGCCGATGATCCCGCGCAACACCACCATCCCGACCAAGAAGTCGCAGGTGTTCTCGACCTACGCCGACAGCCAGACCGCCGTCGACATCAAGGTCCTCCAGGGCGAGCGCCCGATGGCCAGCGACAACAAGATGCT
>JAEXPL010000381.1 GCA_023446865.1 Verrucomicrobiota bacterium
GCCCAAACCCCCCCCCCCGGGGGGGCCCCGCTCCCCCCGCCCCCCCGGGGCCGGGCCCGGCCACCAGCAGGACATCAAGCCGTTCCTTGAGCGCGGCGAGTTCCGCGGCACTCAGCTTGTCGAGGCCACAACGGCGAAACTCCTCCGGCGTGAGGCGCTCGATCGCCGTCGCGCCCTCGCCGGCGCGGCCGGTGCCGGCGGCGAACGCCAGCCCGAGCAAAACCAAGGTTCGAATTCGCGAGAGGACGGAAACCATGGTGCGAGGCTGGGGCAAAGGAGCCGATCCGGCAAGCGTCGCCCGCACCAACAAAAAGGGGCTGCCCATCATATGGGCAGCCCCGAAGGTGCGGCAGTCGCGCGCGATCAGAACTCGCGGTCGATGCTGATATACCAGAAGCCCGGGAACGGATCGTTCACGCCGGGGGTCGTGCCCGAGCCCTCGAACGGATCCAGCGGGGGATCCTGGTTGAGCAGGTTGTTCACGCCCACGGTAATCTTCGTGTCCCACAGCCCCTTGTAGGAGACCGAGGTGTTGAGCGTGATCTGGCGACGGATGGTGTAGTCGATCGAGATGTAGTCATGGGCGCCGCTGAGGTCGCCGTAGTACATGCTGCCGTCGCGCTCGTGGATGTAGTGCGCGAAGAGGTTCCACGTCCAATCGCGGTAGACCCAGGTGAAGGATCCGGTCCCCACCACCTGCGGCGTGAGCAGGCCGCCGACGAGTTCGTCGCCGTTGAGCTTGTCGCTCTCGATGTAGGTGCCGCCGATCGAGGTGTAGAACCGGCCCCAGTTCGTGGTTTCCCACTGGTAGCGGGCCTCGACGTCGTACCCGGTGTAGCGCCGCTTGCCGAGATTGTCGTAGTTATTGAGGATATACAGGAGCTCGTGGGAGTCCGGATCGCGCACGACCTTGTTGGCGAAGAACGGATCGCCATCCTTCGCCCCGGCGAGGACTTCGTTGTACCCGTAGAAGTCGGTCATCTGCGCGAGCAGGTTGCGCTGGCTGAAGCGGAACCAGTCGACGGAGAGCGACAGGCCCTTGAGCAGGCCCTTCTGGGGTTCGATCACAATGCCGGCGTAGAACGTCTTGGTCGTCTCGGGCTGGAGGTCGGGATTGCCGGCCACCCGGTCCTGAAGCTGCACCTTGGCCCCGGTGACAGGATCCACATACTGGCTCGAGGTGAAGGTGGTCGTGCTCGAGGAGTAGAGGTAGGCCAGATCCGGAGCCTTGAAGGACTCGCTGTAGGAACCGCGCAGGACCAGCCAATCGAGCGGCTTGAACTTCGCCGAGTACTTCGGGCGGACCTCGTCCTTGAAGCCTTCGTCGCTGTAGTCTTCGTAGCGACCGGCGGCCTGCAGTTCGAACATCTTGTGCAACGGCAGGGTCGCCTCGGCGTAGAGCGAGTCGACCGTGCGGCTGCCGAACGAGCTGCTGCCGGCGGAACCGCCGACGATCATGCTCGTCGCGTTCAGGTCGGTCTGCACGTCGGCGAGCTTCTCGGAGCGGTGCTCGAAACCGAACGCCAGGCCGAGGCGGCCACCGGGCAGATCCATCACCGTGCCGGAAGCCGAACCGTCGAAGCTGAGGTAGCGGAGCGACGAGTGGGTCGGGTTCTGGATGGACAGGAAGTCGGCCATGGCCTGCTCATTCAAGCCGAACCAGTTGAAGTACACGCGGTCGGAAAGCGGCGTGCTCGGATTCCACGACAGACTGCCGTTACCCTGGTCGCGGGTCAGGCCGTTGAGG
Organism: Verrucomicrobiota bacterium; assembly: GCA_023446865.1. Classification (GTDB taxonomy): domain Bacteria; phylum Verrucomicrobiota; class Verrucomicrobiia; order Opitutales; family Opitutaceae; genus CAJCBL01. Next base: position 1,748 of record JAEXPL010000381.1, read on the forward strand.
GCCTGTTGCAGACGGTAATCGGCAACCGAGTTGCGATTCAGGTTCGTGACCGAGTTCTTGCTGTACAACACGGCGGACTCCCAAGTCCAGTCGTTGAGGTTGTCGTTGAACTTCAAGTCACCACCCAGGCCGACCAACACACGCGGGGTGTCCGACGTCACATCATTGATTCGGTTGCCGAGTTCCACCAGGCGGCGACCGCCCGAGGTGATGTCGACGCCGAACGGATTGAAGGTGTTGTAGGACGGGATCGTCATCCGGGAGCCCTGCGTCAGGCCCTGCTCGCTGGCGAGCACAGCCGGGGTCGGGGCCGCTTCGCTGAGCGCATGCGAACGGGTGAAGCCCACTTCAGCCAAGGCGTAGAAGTAATTGGTGAAGTTGTGCTTCAGCGAGGTGAAGAACGAGTACCGATCATACTCCGGGAAGAGGCCGGCGTCGTCCTGGAAGTTGTAGTAATGCTGGCCGCGGATCGCTCCGGCGAGCGTCGGCGTGCTGGTCGGCTCCGCAAAGGTGCGCCGCTCCGAGGACGACGCGATCACGCCGTCACCGTTGGCATCGTACCGGATGTAGCCGGGGTAGCCCGTGCCCGAGCGGTTGTCGAACCACTCCCAATCCAAGGCGTCGGCAACCGGGTTGGTCAGGCCAAAATCTTCGAGGGTCGCGCCGCTTTCAGAGTCGAGGACATAGCGGGCATTCTTGATCTTGCTGGCCCGATCGTCCTTCTGCGCATTCGCGCTGTAATCGAGGTCGCGGGCATACACCGGATTCTGCTTCTCCCACGAACCGGCCACGAAGACGCTGGTCTTGGCCGACGAAGTGCCGGCGACGAACGACGCCTGCTTCAGGGTGCCGTCGGTGTTGAAATAGTTGCCATACTTCAGCTTCGAGTAGAAGCCGGTGTAGTCGCGCTTGAGCTTGAAGTTCACGACACCCGCCACGGCATCCGAGCCATAAAGCGCGGAACCGCCGTCCTTCAGGATCTCGAGAGACTCAAGTGCGGCATCCGGAATCGAGTTCAGATCGAAGACGGTCTGGAATCCGTTGAAACCGGGAGCGGCGTACGGGACCGCACGACGGCCGTTGACCAGCACCAGCGTGTTGTTGTTGCCGAGGCCGCGAAGGTTGAACGAGTTCACACCCGGGGTGAAGCTCGTGCCCGAGTCGGTCGGCGTCAGCGCCTGGCCGTTGTTGAACGGCAGCGACCGGATCGCATCGGCCAGCGTCGGATAGCCCGAGGCTTCGATGTCGGCCGGGTGATAGGCAACCACCGGGCTCACTGCGTCCGGGTCGATGCGCTTGATTCGAGAACCGGTGACTTCGAATTTCTCGAGGATCACCAAGTCCTTGTCTTCTTTCGCGGCCGTTTCCGACGCAGGGGTTGCAGGCTCCGCCGCCGCTTGGGCGTGGAGCGCGGCCGTCACCAACAGGGGCGATAGCGCGCTCACCGCGAGGGTGCGCGCCAGTCCCGTAATACGAACCGTGGGCATGTTCATAGCTTCTCCGTGTGTAGGTTGAGGATGAGCCCGGAGCGGGGGCCGGGCAGCAGGGCAATACCGAGCACGAAGCAAGCCAGCGGCTTCTCCTCTTGCAACCGCCAAAAACGTTCCGACCACCGAAATTGTAACAAATCGGGAAATTGACGCATCGTCACCGGCGCCGTTTTAGGGAGCGCGGCCGGGGCGCAGGGGACCGTGTCCGACAGGCGGCAGGCGGAGCTGTGAATCGTGCGTCCGGCAACCGCGTTGCCAGCCGGCGGGCAGCTACCCCCGCCCTCATTCTTGGCGCCACTCGCACCGGCCGTCCGCTCCGTGTTCGGGGTCCAGCGAGCGGCGATCGGCTATGACACCATCCGCCGCGCGCCGATTCCGGCGGTCTCGCCCCACTCCCCGCCCCCACCCACCATCGCACGTCACACCAACGGAGTCGCTTTCGGCACGCGCACCACGACGGTACCCGCCACCTTGTCGTGCCACGTCTGCCGCTCATCGTCCCACAGGCACCAGAGGAAGCCGAGCAACGTCACCGCGGAGATGAAGGCCATCAACGTCCGGACCGCCGCGGTCGCCCCGTCCACCGGGCGGCCGTCGAGCCGCACCACCTTCAGGTTGAAGACAATCCCACCGATGGTCGTCCCCTTCCAGAGCCAGAAGCCGAACATGTAGCCCCCAAAAAGCAGCGGAAATGGCAGGAGCGCCAAAACCATGCCCACGGTACCGGCCACCGCCACGAGGATAATGTCGAGCAGCAGCGCCCCGAGCCGCACCCAGAACTCACCCCGCGGCAGCGTCACCGCCGAAACCGCCTCCCCGGCCCGCGTCGGCGACGCCATCACCGGCGGCACCGCGGGCGCTGTCGCGCCTATCTCCGCAGTCGGAGCGGCAACGGGTTCCGCAACGGACTCCGGCGGAGGAGCAACCGCCGCAACAACCGGCGTCACGCCTGCCGCCGCTGCATCAGGGGAAACCGAACGCGCCACCACCGGCGCCCCCGGCACCTTCGGCGCCGCCGCGGCGGCTGCCGCCTTCTCGCGCCGCCGTTTCTCCAAGATCGTCGCCACCACCATGCCCAGGCCCACCCAGGTCGTCAGCGCCCAGACCAACAGCCCGAGCCATGGCACGCAGTAGAGCATCGCCAGCACGGCCGCGCCCACCAGCACGGTCAGCCACGCCCGCTCCACCGCGCCGGCGCTCCCGCAGGGCCGCAACACGCAGCGTCCGAGGAAAACCAGCACCGCCGCCTTGCCAAAGGCGAAGGCGAACACCACCGCCACCGCGAGAAACGGCAGCAGGAGGATGCCGATTCCCGTGCAGATGAGCAGCAGCGTGAAAACCGGCAGCAGCGGCAGCAACGCCAGCGCCGTCGTGAGCGTCGCACCCGGCCGATCCTCCAACGACTGCGCACAGGCGTTCACACCGCGCCCAAACGCCGCCGCCAACAGCAGGCAGAACAAGACGCCCGTGCCGAACACGTACCACGGCCACGCAATCCGCGGTGAAAGCAGCCGAACATTGGGCACCGCATCGCCGAGCCAGTTCAGCAGCGGACCGACGCGCGGGAGAAAAGGCGCCACGTTGACGAGATTCCCGTGAATCGGTGCCGCATTCGGATTGTCCACGCCGCCGCCGACCGAAACCAGTTCGCCACTTACCTTCGCGTTCGGCCCAAGTGTCACTTTGCCCATCACCGCCACGACTTTGCCGACCGGGCCGTCAACGAACACGTCGCCCATGATCGCGACAACATCGTGATCCACGCGGCCTCGCACCTCGACGTTGCCACAGATCGCGACCGCCTTGCTCGCGCGTTCGTTCTCACGGATGATGATGTTGTTGTTGAACGCCACCACTTCACCCCGGCTGATCCACGCCTTGTCCGGCTCGGTCGCGGCGACCGTGGGCGACTCGGCGGGAGCAGCAGGTGCCGGAGGCGCCACCTGGGCTTCCGGCTCCAGCACGACCTCGGTCGCAGTGGTCGCCGGTGCCGCTGCGGGGGCCTCCGGAGCAGCGGCCGGCGCCTTGTCCTGAGTATCCGGAGCCGGATCTTGTGCCCGGAGCGCGACGCCGGCGGTCACGGCGAGCCAGCCGGCCAGCGCGATTGAAAGGAGGGGGAAACGAGTTTTCATGAAAGTGGGGAATTTCAACGGGGAGAGACCAGCCGGCGGTACAGCCCCGAGCCGAGCGCGATCAGCGCGGCGTAGGAGCCGGCGATCAGCACGGCGGAACCGAGCAGCCAGGGTTGGAATTTGCGGAAACAGAGCGCCAGCACGTCGACGAGAGCCGCCAACACGGACCGCGCCGTCAGCAGCCCTGGCGCGTGCACCTCAGCCCAGGCGGCGAGATCGAATGACTCCACGGCTCGGGTACCGGCGAGGAACAGCCACGCCACGCCGGCCGCCACGCACGCGGCGACGACGAACACCGCCACGCGGGGCACCACCGGCCATTCGCGCCAGTCGGTCTGCCACCACGGCAACCGCCGCCGGGCCTGCAAGGCGGCGAAGACGCGCGCCTCCAGATCCGCGGGGGCCCGTTCGGCCGGCAACTCGCGGAGGGCGCGGTGCACGAAGGCTTCGAGGGAGTGGCGTTCGTCGTTGGGCATGGTGGGAAAGTGGTGCGGTTTCAGGCGGTGAGTTCGCGGCGCTCGGCGGCCGCGCGGGTGAGGTGTTGGGCCAGCGCCTGGCGGGCCCGCATGATGTCGGTCTTCACCTTCGGGAGCGACACCCCGAGGCGTTGGGCGATCTCCTCGTAGGAGAGTTCCTCAAAATGGTAGAGCACGAGAGGCACGCGCTGCTTGTCGGGCAACTTCGCCAGCGCCTGCTGCACCCACTCGCGGCGATCGGCGGCTTCGAGTTCGCTGAAGAAAGTTTCGGGAGCGGGAAAATCGACCGGCGGCGCATCGCCCTCCTCGTCGCGGCTGAGCAGCTCGGAGAAGAAGCTCCAGCGTTTCCGGTAGCGCTGCAGGTGGTTGATGCTGAGGTTGGTGGTGACGGTCTTGAGCCAGCCACCGGCACCCTGCCCGTCGCGCAGATCGTCGAAATGCTCGTACGCCTTCAGGAACACTTCCTGCGAGATGTCCTCCGCTTGGGCGGGATTGCCCAAGAGGCGGATCGCGGTCGTGTAAACCATGTCCTGATAGCTGCGCATAAACGTCGTGAAGGCGGCGTGGTCGCTCATTCCTGTGGCGGAACTGGATGGAGGCTCGTTCACGACGAAAACACAGCAGTGTGCGCAAAGTCGCAGAATTCTTGCTCGAACGGAATCGCAAAGGCGCCGCGTCGCAGGCACCCGTTCCCGCATTCCTGATCTCCCACTCACGCTCCGGTTTCCCCGTTCCGCCTTCCACCCGCTCCGTCGACCGTCTGCCAGCAACCGGCCACCGCCCCCACCGCGACGCTTGCACCGGCCGCACCGCCTGTCTTGAGTGACGCATCCCGCAGCCGGATGGCATGAACGAGAACCACGCCTACATCTTCGACGTCGAACAGCCCACCCAGTGGGTCTTCGATGGCAAACCGACCTGGATCGCCGGCTGGTTCCTCGCCAAGACGGAGGCCGTCTTCTCCGACATCCGCGCCGTGATCGGCGGCCGCGCCTACCTCGGCGTGTTCGGCCTGCCGCACGAGCACATGGAGAAATGCCACCGCGGCCGCTTCGGCCTGCCGCACGCCGGTTTCATTCTCCAGGTGTGCCCGCCGCTCGGCGCCACCGAGCTTCGTCTCGAACTTCTCGATTCCGGTCACAACTGGGTCGAGATCTGGCGCACTCCCATCGAGGTCCGCTCCGGCCCTGCGCAACCGCCGCCGCTCGACGTCGAGATGGTTCCCGCGATCTGGCGCGAGCTCCTCCAAGCGCGCCGCGCCGATCCCTCCGGCGACCTCGCACCCGCCGCCGACCGCCTGATCGAAGCCGCCTCCGCCATCTCGCTCGACACGCTTCCCAATCCGCCCTTCTACGGCGCGCTCGAGAATCCGCTGCGCGTCGCCGGCACGCAGTTCGGCAAGATCCGCATCGAGGGTTGGCTCATCCACAAGGACCAGCGCGTCGTCCGCCTCGTCGGCAGCACGCATCCGAACGTTGAGAACACCATCCAGCACGAGTACCGCGAGCGCCCTGAGGCCGGCGAGATGTTCCCCGGCCATCCTTACGCCCGGAACTCGCAGTTCTTCGGCATGCTCGACCTTGAGGAGGACGCGCCGAATCCGATCTGCGTCAAAATCTTCGCCGAGCTCGAGGACGGCTCGCGCCACCTCGTCTGGGTCCGCCGCGTGTACCAGAAGACCTGCGAGCAACAGGAACGCCCGCTGCCCGAGTTCTCCGACAAGCTCCTCCTGGAAACCGGCCGCGCGCTCCATGCCGCCGCCCGACGCCGCGGCGTGCCGCTCGGCCCGATCAAGCCGCTCTGGGCCGCCGCCAAGCTCACCCGCGAGTACTTCCACCGCGATGCGCCGATCGGCCTCGCCGACCGCGTCCCGCCGGCCGCCGATCCCTACGCCGCCTGGCAGCACGCCAACCGCCTCGCGCCGCGCCTGCTGGCGTTGATGCGCGAGTCCGCCGCCGCGCTACAGCCCAACGGCCCGCGGTTCCTCCTGCTCGTCGACAGCACCGGTTGCCGCGGCGAGCAGTTGAAGGGCCTCCTCGCCTCGCTCACCGCCCAGCTCTACGCAAACTGGGAGGCGCGTCTCGTCCTCGGCGGCGCACCGCAACCCGAGTTCGCCGCCGCGCTCGCGGCCGAGCCACGCGCGCAGGCCATCGTTCACACCGGCGGGGCCGACCGCCTCCGCGCACTCAACGCCGCCGCCCACGACTCCGCTGCCACGCACCTCGCGCTGCTGCCCGGCGACTCGCGCCTCTCGCCCGACGCCCTGCTCCACGCCGCCGAGGCCATCGCGAAACACCCCGACCTTGAGCTCGTCTACACCGACGAGGATAGGATGGATGCCGCCGGTCGCCGCTCCGCTCCGGCCTTCAAGCCCGACTGGAGCCCCGCGCTCGCGCTCTCCGGCCTCTTCCCCGGGCAGCTCAGCCTCGTGCGCCGCGAGCGCTTCGTCTCGCTCGGCTCCTTCCGTGCCGAGTATCCGGATATTCCGTGGTTCGACCTGCTGCTCCGCCTCGGCGACAAGCTCACGCCCGCGCAGGTCGCGCACCTGCCGTTCGTCTGCCACCACGCGGCCGCGGAGCGGCCCGAGACGACCGACCTCGCTGCACCCGCCATCGAACAATCGCGCCGTGCCCTCGAGGAGGCGATGCAGCGCCGCGGGCTCGCCGCCGCGCCGTTCCTGCCCGAGGCCGCGCACCACCGCCGGCTCAATCTCCACCAACTCCGCTGGGATCCGAAGCTGCTCGCCGCCAACCCGGTCACCATCGTCATCCCGACGCGCGATCGCCTCCACCTCCTGCAGGAGTGCATCGAACTGCTCGAGGAGACCGTCGACTGGCGCTTCGTGAAGCTCGTTATCGTCGACGACCACTCGCGCGATGCCGACGCCACCCGCTACCTCGCGCAGATCGTCCAGCGCACCGACCTGAAGTGCACCGTCGTCCGCCCGGCCAACGTGCACGCGCCGTTCAACTACTCGCACCTGGTCAACCTCGCGCTGCCGCACATCGACACGCCGCTGGTGCTGCACCTCAACAACGACGTCAACGCCCTCGAGCCCGGCTGGCTCGAGGAGATGGTCGGCTGGTTCTCGCAGCCCGATGTCGGTGTCGTCGGCGCGAAGC
>JAEXPL010000424.1 GCA_023446865.1 Verrucomicrobiota bacterium
GCTGCGCGGTGCGGCGGCGGACGGCGACGAGACTTTCTGCCGCGAGCTGTGTGCGGCTCTAGGCGTGGAGTTGCGAGTGGACACGGCAGATTGGCCGGCGGGCGGCGATGTCTCCGAGGCCCAGGCACGGGAGGCGCGGTTCACCTTCTTCGATCGGGCGATGCGCGAGGTGGGCGCGCGGGTGCTCTGGCTCGGACACCAGCGCGACGACGTGGTGGAGACGATGCTGCTGCGGCTCAGTCGCGGCAGCGGTGCACGCGGGCTGGCGGCGCCGCGACCTGTGCAGCGGCTGGCCGACGGCACCGTGCGGTTGCGCCCGTTGCTCGACGTGCCGAAGGCGGCGATCGTCGCGGCGCTGCGCGCGGCTGGTGTGCCGTGGTGCGAGGACGCGACGAACCATGGCGACGCGTATTTCCGCAACCGGCTGCGCAATCAGGTCGTGCCGGCGTGGACGGTGGCGGCGCCAGCGGATCTGGCGGCGGCGGTGGCGCGTTCGCGTGCGCTGCTCGAGGAGGAGGACGACGCGCTCGAGGTGTGGGTCGATCGTATCCTGAGGACGGAGTCGAATGGAGGTTTGGCGTTGGCCGAACTGCGCGCGGTGCCGGTGGCGGTGACGCGCCGGGCGCTGCATCGCTGGCTGGGCGCGCAGGAGCTGGGCGGCGTGCTCGCCAGCACCGTGTTTGAGGAGCTGTTGGCAGCGGTTCGCGCAGGTCGGCCAATGAAACTGAGCGCCGGCGAACTCGGTTTTCTGGAGTCAGACGGAGGCGTTTTGCGTCTGAGCGAGCCGGAGGCGCCGGTGCCGGAGTGGGCTGGTGCGGCGCTGGCCGTACCGGGCGAGGTGGTGCTGCCGGATGGCGCGCGGCTGCAGGCGGCGCTCGTGCCGCTGGCCCCGGATCTGCGCCGGCGGATCTGTGCGGGCGAGCTGGACGATGGCCGCACAGCGTTTGTGGCGCCGCTGGAAACAGGAACCGAATTTTCCATTCGTCGCTGGCGCGCCGGCGACCGCTACCGACCGCTGGGAGCGACGGGCACGCAGAAGCTGCAGGACCAGTTCGTCAACCGTCGGGTGCCGCGCGGTTTGCGCGGACGACTGCCGGTGGTCTGCACGGCGCGCGGCGGAATTATCTGGGTGCCCGGATTGCCGCCGGCTGATGAAGCGCGCCTGCTGGATGGAACGCGCATGGCCGTTCAATTGACATATCTCCCCGGCACTTCACTGTCCGCCTCCACCGGTCATGTCTGACAACGAAAATCCCAAACGCCGTCCGCTCAAGAATTCACGTCCCGAAGGTTTCCCGATCAAGACGCTGTTGATCTGGGCGCTGGTCATCGGGGTCGCGGTGGCGGTCGCCACGATTCCTCAGGGCAGCAAGGCTGCTCCGGTGCGGTTGAACATTCAGGAGGTGGTCGAACTGGCGGAGAAGGGCGAGGTCCAGGAAGGCATCATCAAGGCCGATCCTTCCGGCGGTCCGTTCTACACGGTGATCACCGGCGAGTTCAAAGCCGCGCAGAAGAATGCCGACGGGGTCGAGAGCAAGCGCTTCACCGCCGCCGGCCGGGTGATCGACGAAAGCATGGCTCGCCTCCAAGCCACCCGCGTCTTCAAGGAGCCGGCGGCCGAGACATTCTTCTCCAGTCTGCTTACCAGCCTGATCCCCTTCGTGGCGATCATCGCCGTGCTCTATTTCCTCTTCATGCGCCAGATCCGCGCCGCCGGTCGGGGCGCGCTCAATTTCGGCAAGAGCCGCGCCAAGCTCCTCACCCGTGATCGCGACAAGGTGACCTTCAAGGACGTCGCCGGCTGCGACGAGGCCAAGGAGGAGGTCAGCGAGGTTGTCGAGTTCCTGAAGGACCCGAAGAAGTTCCAGAAGATGGGCGGCCGCATCCCGAAGGGCGTGCTCATGGTTGGTCCTCCGGGCACCGGCAAGACGCTGCTCGCCAAGGCCGTGGCCGGCGAGGCCGACGTGCCGTTCTTCTCGATCAGCGGTTCCGATTTCGTGGAGATGTTTGTCGGTGTCGGTGCGAGCCGCGTGCGCGACATGTTCGAGCAGGGCCGCAAGAACGCGCCTTGCATCGTCTTCATCGACGAGATCGACGCCGTGGGCCGTCAGCGCGGCGCCGGCCTCGGCGGCGGCAACGACGAGCGCGAGCAGACGCTCAACTCGCTGCTCGTCGAGATGGACGGCTTCGACACCACTGAGGCCGTCATCATCATCGCCGCGACCAACCGTCCCGACGTGCTCGACAGCGCGCTGCTGCGCCCGGGCCGTTTCGACCGCCAGGTGATGATCGACCTGCCCGACATGATCGGTCGCGAGCAGATCCTCCGGGTGCACGCCAAGCGCATCAACCTGAGCGACGACGTCGATCTCGCCGAGATCGGTCGCGCCACCGCCGGACTCTCCGGCGCCGATCTGGCGAATCTTCTCAATGAAGGCGCATTGCTCGCCGCCCGCCGCAACAAGAAGAAGGTCGAGCGCATCGACATCGAGGATGCGCGGGAGAAAATCCTCTTCGGCCGCGAACGCCGCCGGATGATGGACGAGGAGGAGAAGCGCATGACCGCCTGGCATGAGGCCGGCCACGCGCTCATCGGCGCCGTGCTCGAGGACGACAAGAGCCAACTGCACAAGGTCACGATCCTGCCCCGCGGCCGCGCGCTCGGCATGGCGATGTACGTGCCCAAGAAGGAGGTGCTCAGCTTGGGCAAGAAGCAGGTGCTGAACCGCATCGCCATGGCGCTCGGCGGCCGGATCGCGGAGGAGATCGCCTTCGACGACATCTCCAACGGCGCCTCCAGCGACATCCAGCAAGTCACCAAGCTCGCCCGCCACATGGTCTGCGACTGGGGCATGAGCGAACTCGGCCCGATCGCCTACGGTGAAAACAGCGACACTGTTTTCCTCGGTCGCGAGATCTCGCGCACCGAGAACTTCAGCGAGGCGACCGCCCAGAAGATCGACGCCGAGGTGCGCCGCATCGTCGACGAGCAGTACGCCCGCGCCACCGCGATCCTCACGGAACGCCGTGCCGCGCTCGACGGCATCGCCGAGGCATTGCTCCAGTACGAGACCATCGAGGGCAAACACGTGATGGAGATCATCAAGGAGGGGAAGATCCTCTCGCCCGTGATCCACACGCTGCCTCCGATTCTTGACGACAAGCCGGCGAAACCGGATGGCGACAAGAAGATCTCCTCGACCGACCTGCCGTCGACCGGCTCCGCGCCGGCGCCCACGCCCGCGTGATGTCCGAGCGGGCCCCCCACCGGTTTATCCCCCGC
>JAEXPL010000452.1 GCA_023446865.1 Verrucomicrobiota bacterium
CTACCGTCCCGACACTCCTGTCTTTCGGAAATGAGGTCCGCGCCAATGGCGGTGCACGTCTCTCCACCACCGCGAACGGGGCTTGTCCGCGATGCTCGCGGCGACTTGGCTCTCTGCGAAATCCCCCATGCCCATGAACGCCCCTCACGCTTCCACCCGGCGGCATTTCCTCGCCCAAGGCCTCGGTCTCACCGCCGCCGCGCTCGCCATGCCCACGCTCTCCTCGTCCTCCGAGCCTCCGAAGGCCGGTGAGAAGCCGGCTCCCGCCGGTGCCCCGCTTCCCACGACTGCGTTTCCGGCCGACTTCGAATGGGGCGTCGCGACCGCTGCGATCCAGGTCGAGGGCGCCGCCAAGGAGGACGGCCGCGGCGACAGCATCTGGGACACCTTCTGCCGCCAGCCCGGCCGCATCGCCGACGGCGGCACCGTCGATGTTTCGTGCGACCACTACCATCGCTTCGCCGCCGACATCGCGCTCATGGCGGAGCTCGGCGTGAAGCACTACCGTTTCAGCATCGCCTGGCCGCGCATCGTGCCCGAGGGCCGCGGCGCCGTGAACGAGAAGGGCGTCGACTTCTACCGCCGCCTCGTCGACTGCTTGCGCGAGCACGGCATCACTCCGCACGCCACGCTCTACCACTGGGATCTGCCGCAGGCGTTGCAGGACCGCTACGCCGGCTGGCAAAGCCGCGAGGTCGCCAAGGACTTCGCCGATTTCGTCACCGCCGTGGTCTCCCGCCTCGGCGACCGGATCGACCGCTGGATCCCGCTCAACGAGATCGCCACCTTCACCTACTACAGCGGCTACGCCCTCCGGCAAACGCCGCCGCACGCGCCCGGTGTCGCCCTCGCCTCTCAACGCGAGCAGTCGCAGGTCATCCACCACGCGTTGCTCGCCCACGGTCTCGGCTGCCAGGCGATCCGCGCCGCGAGCCCGCGCCCCTGTCGCATCGCCGCCGCCGAGAACTTCGAAAGCTGCGTGCCCGTCGTCGAGACGCCGGAGCACATTGCCGCCACGCGTCGGGCGTTCGCCGACTCGTTCGTCAACGGCTCCATCCTCCATCCCTTGCTGCACGGCCGCTGGGATCCCGCATGGGCGGAGCTGCACCGCGAGCGTTTGCCCGAGGTCGCCGAGGGCGACTGGAAGCTCATCGCCCAGCCGCTCGATGAGCTCGGCTTCAACTGCTACACCGGCAGCTACTTCAAGGCCGCCGACACTCCCCGCGGGTATTCCGGTATCGCGATGCCCGCCGGTTACCCCAAGGGCGGCCTGCCCTGGCTCAACATCATCCCCGAGGCGCCGTACTGGGGCATCCGCCTGGTGTCGGAACAACTTGGAGACCGCCGCCTGCCCATCTTCCTCAGCGAAAACGGCCTCTCCGACAGCGCCGCGGCCGACGCCGCCGGCCATGTCGACGACGTGGATCGCATCGCCTATTGCCGCGCCTACCTGCGCCAGATCCAGCGCGCCCACGCGGAAGGGTACCCGGCCAGTGGTTACTACCTCTGGAGCTTCCTCGACAACTTCGAGTGGGCCGAGGGCTACCGCAGCCGCTTCGGGCTCGTGCACGTCGATTTCGCCACCCAGCGCCGCACCCCCAAGCTCGGCTACCACTGGTACCGCGAGACGATCCGCGCCGGCCGCGTCGCCTGAGCCACTCTCGCCACGGACAGACCGCCGGCAAGCGCGAGTCGCCTCGTTTCCGCCCGCTCGGACGGTGCGATTAACAACGCATTGGCGTGCCACCACACCCGGCGCACGATCCTCCCATGCTCCGCCCCTGCGCTGCACTTCTTCTCGCCCTGCTCGGCCTCGCCGCGCCGCAGTTCCCCGCCGCCGCCAACCCCGCTCCGCAGCCCACCGCCGGCGCCCTCGCCCCGAAACCACTCTACCGCGATCCGGTCTTCGACGGCGCCGCCGACCCGATCGTCGTCTGGAACCCGCACGTTTCTCGCTTGTGGATGTTCTACACCAACCGCCGCGCCAACCAACCCGGTCTCTCCGGCGTCGCCTGGGTCCACGGCTGCCGCATCGGCATCGCCGAGTCGGCCGACGGCGCCAAATGGTCCTACCTCGGCACGGCCGACATCGAGCTCCCGCCCGAGGTCGGCGGCACCGAACCCACGCACTGGGCGCCCGACATCGTCACCGACGCCGCCGGGCTCCACCACCTCTTCCTCACCGTCGTCCCCGGTGTGTTCGAAGACTGGAAGCATCCGCGCACCATCGTCCACCTCACCAGCCCGGATCTGCGCACCTGGCGCAACCCCCAGCCGCTCAAGCTCGCTTCCGACCGCGTAATCGACGCCTGCGTGCACCAGCTCCCCTCCGGCGGTTGGCGCATGTGGTACAACAACGAGCGCGATGGAAAATCCACCTACTACGCCGACAGCCCCGACCTCGTCAGCTGGACCGACCGCGGCAAGTGCACCGACGTCGCCAGCAGGCCGGGCGAAGGACCCTTCGTCTTCACTTGGCGCGGCCACCACTGGATGATCATCGACCTCTGGAAAGGCCTCGCCGTCTTCCGCTCCGACGACCTGGAACACTGGACACCGCAAGCCGAGGATCTTCTCGCCACGCCCGGCACCGGCGCCGACGACGGCGTCAACGGCGGCCACGCCGGTGTCGTCGTCAGCGGCGACCGCGCCTACCTCTTCTACTTCACCCATCCTGGCCGCGCGGGCACGATCCACCCCGGGGACAAGGACTCGCTCGATCTTCGCCGCAGCTCGATCCAGGTCGTCGAACTCCACGAGCAGGATGCCCGCCTCACCTGCGACCGCGAGGCCCCGACGCATATTCAGCTTCACCCCTAACCGCCTCGCCACGCAGCTGCAGCGCGACCTCTTCCTCGGGGCAAAGCAGCGCGCCCACGGTCGTCAGGTAGTCGGGCACCCCGCTCTTCGGCCAGTGGATCTTCACGCCGGCCAGCCCCTCGGCGAGGCCGGTGACGTCGAACCCGACCGCCTCCAGCGAGTACCGGAGCCGTTCGGGCGTGCGGCAGGGTTTTCCTTCGATGCGCGAGCATTCCGCGCAGCCCGAGCAATGGCCGGCGACCAGAGCCGTCACCCGTGGGAAGCGCGCCTCCAGGCGGCACATCTGCCCGGCAAAGCTCACGCGCTCCGCGAGAAACCGCTCGACCAATTGCTCCTTCGAGATCTCGGGCGCGATCCGCGTTTGCCGACACACGATCACGGCATGCTTCCACTCCGGGAAACTCGCGAGCGGCGACATCACAAACGGCGGGCACGACCAGAACCGCCAATGCTTCTCGCAGCTGCGGCAATACCCCTGCACGCGCTCCGGATCGTGGTGACGCAACAAGTCCGCCCTCGTGGCGAGGGACGCGAGCACGGCGTTGGCGGAATCGTTGCTCATGGGCGGTCGATTCACCGACAGCGAATGACGCGGGGCAAGTTCCGAGCCGCTTTCCCCCTTGCCCTACCGCTCGGCGCTTCGCCCGGACTGTAAGAGCAACCCCGGGTTGCGGGGACCAGTCAGTCTGCCACCGTCGGAGATCGCCATGCCCCGCCCCGTCTTTCTCTCCACCCTCTTGTTAATCGGAGCCCTCGCCTCGGTCTCGTGGGCCGCCGATACCTCCGCGCCAGCTACCGCCTATCCCAACCCGTTGATCCCGCAGCGCGCCGCCCCGTTCATCCTGCGCCACAGCGACGGCTTCTACTATTTCACCGCCACCGTCCCTGAGTACGACCGCATCGAGCTCCGCCGCGCCCCGACCGTCGCCGGACTCGCCGCCGCCGAGCCGAAGGCGATCTGGCGCAAACACGCCACCGGGGCGATGGGCGCACACATCTGGGCTCCGGAACTTCACCACATCGACGGCAAGTGGTTCATCTATTTCGCCGCCGGCGCTGCCGAGAAAATCTGGGACATCCACATCTACGTCCTCGAAAACGCCGCCGCCAACCCGCTCGAAGGCGAGTGGATCGAGCGCGGCCAGCTCCGCACCCAGTGGGAGACCTTCGCCCTCGATGCCACCACCTTCGAGCACCGCGGCGCCCGCTACCTCGTCTGGGCCCAGCGCGACCCGTCGGTGAAGAACAACACCGATCTCTACATCGCGAAGATGGTCTCGCCCACCGCCATCGCGGGCACGCCCATTCGCCTCTCGCGGCCCGAGTTCGACTGGGAGAAGGTACGCTACGAGGTCAACGAAGGCCCCGCCGTCCTCATCCGCCACGGCCGCATCTTCGTGACCTACTCCGCCGCCGGCACCGGCGCCGAGTACTGCATGGGCCTGCTCACCGCCGACGAGAACGCCGACCTCCTCGATCCGAAGTCCTGGCGCAAGTCGCCCACGCCGGTTTTCGCCACGAGCGCGACCGCCGGCATCTTCGGCCCCGGCCACAACAACTTCACCATCGCCGAGGACGGCACGACCGACCTCCTCGTCTACCACGCGCGCAACTACCGCGACATCGTCGGCGACCCGCTCCGCGACCCGAACCGCCACACCCGCGTCCAGCCCATCCGCTGGCGCAAAGACGGCACACCCGACTTCGGTACGCCGCTGCCCGAGACTCCCGCCGCCCAATGAAACGCGCCCTTCTCCCCTTGCTCGCCGCCACCTCCCTCGCCGCCGCGCCGCTCACCGTCACGCTCGTCTCGCCCGCGGCGCCGGAGGCCGGATTCAAGCTCGGAACCACCACCAATCCCGCCGGCGCCACGATCACCGCCGATAGCCAGTGCCTGCTCCGCGACGGCCAGCCGTGGACGCCCATCATGGGCGAGTTCCACTACGCTCGTTGCCCCGCCGCCGAGTGGCGCGGGGAATTGCTGAAGATGAAGGCCGGCGGCATCGACATCGTGGCCACCTACGTTTTTTGGATCCACCACGAGGAGACCGAGGGCGAGTGGAACTGGTCCGGCGAGCGCGACCTCCGCCGCTTTGTCGCGACCGCCCAGGACGTCGGTCTGCACGTCATCGTGCGCTGCGGCCCGTGGTGCCACGGCGAGGTGCGCAATGGCGGCCTGCCCGACTGGATCGTCGCCCGCGGTAAGGCGCGCACGGACGACCCCGCCTACCTCGCCAGCGCCACCAAGCTCTACGGCCAGATCGCCGCCCAGCTCCGCGGCCTGCTCTGGAAGGGCGGCGGCCCCGTCATCGGCATCCAGTTGGAGAACGAATACCGCGGGCCCGGTGAGCACCTGCTCACGCTCAAGCGCCTCGCGCGCGAAGCCGGTCTCGACACCCCGCTCTACACCCGCACCGGCTGGCCCGAGTTGAAGACGCCGCTGCCCTTCGGCGAAATCCTCCCGCTCTACGGCGTCTACGCCGAGGGGTTCTGGGACCGCGAACTCACCTCCATGCCCGGCAACTACTGGGCCGGCTTCCATTTCTCCACCCTCCGCACCGACGCCAACATCGCCAACGAGGCCCTCGGTCGCCGCGAGACCCGCGACGACGCCGACATCGCCCGCTACCCCTACCTTACCTGCGAGATCGGCGGCGGCATGATGAGCGCCTACCACCGCCGCATCCTCGTCGACCCGCTCGACATCGACTCGACCACGCTGATCAAACTCGGCTCCGGCAGCACCTCGCCCGGCTATTACATGTACCACGGCGGTACCAACCCCGCGGGCCGCCTCTCCACCCTCATGGAGGATCAGTCGACAGCGATCACCAACTGGAACGACCTGCCGGTGCTCAACTACGACTTCCAGGCTCCACTCGGCCAGTACGGCCAGGTCCGCCCGCAGTACCACCGCCTCCGCCGCCTCCACCTTTTCCTGCAAAGCTTCGGCGCCGCGCTCGCCCGCACCGCCGTCGCCCTGCCCGACCAACGCCCCGCCGGCCGCGACGACCTCGCCACGCTCCGCTGGTCCGCCCGCTCCGACGGCCGCCGCGGCTTCCTCTTCGTGAACAACCACGAGCGCGGTCGCGCGCTCGCGCCGAAGAAGGACGTGCAGTTCACGCTCGCGCCGCTCGGCCTCACGTTCCCCTCACAGCCGGCCACCGTGCCCACCGGTGCCGCGTTCCTCTGGCCGTTCAACCTCGACCTCGGCCACGGCGTCACCCTCACCTACGCCACCGCGCAACCGCTCACCGTCCTCGACGACGGCGCCACGCGCACCGTCGTCTTCGCCGAGACACCCGGCATCCCGGCCGAGTTCGCCTTCGAGGGGACAGGCATCACCAACACCGTTCAGCATCGCGCTGGTGATATGCCCGAAAACCGCCGGCTCTTCTCGGGGATCCAACCAGCACGGGATACGGCAATTACCATCCGCACCGCCGAAGGATGGAAGATCCGGATCGTTCTGCTCAGCGACGCCGACTCGCTTGCCCTCTGGCGGGGCACTTGGCGCGGCCGCGAGCGGCTCGTTATCACGCCCACCGGCGACACGGTTTCTTTCGACCGCAAGCGAGTGCGCGTGTCCACCGAGAGCGCCGATCCGCACCGCAACCTCTGGGTCTTCCCAACCAAAGGCATCAAAACCTGCGAACAGTTCACGCCGAGTCTCTTCGCCCCGCTCGCCGTCACTCTCCCCACCGCCACCACCACGTCCATCTCCATCGAGCCGCTCCGTCCCGCCGGGCCGCCGCGCACCATCGGGCTCGGCAGCAAGTGCGTCACCCCCGTCGCCGCCGCGCCGCGCGATGCCGACTTCGCCGCCGCCGCCGTCTGGCGGATCAAACTCCCGGCCAACCTCGACCTCGTCACCAACCCGCTGCTGCGCCTCCACTACCACGGCGATGTCGCCCGCGTGAAGATCGGCAACACGTTTATCATGGATGATTTCTTCAACGGCGAACCGTTGGAGATCGGCCTCGCCCGCCACGCCGACCTCCTGAAAGCCGGTGGCGACCTCACCATCGAGATCCTCCCGCTCCAACGCGGCGCCCCGATCTTCCTCCCGCCCGCCGCGCAGCTCTGCGAGTGCGATGGCGCCGCCGTCGCCGAACTCACCGCCGCGGAAATCATCACGCGACCGTCACGCAATCTGTAAGTCCGGTCTCCGACCGGACAGGTCTGGCACGGTCAACGCATCAGGCCTCGCACTGCTCATACCGCCCCTTTCGGCTCACGCCCAATGCGACCGGGCGAAGACCGGTCTTACCTGCGCGCCGACAAGCCAACTGCGTTCACCGTCACCCGACCTTCCGCCACGCTCTGAGCCGATCCGCCAGACTGTCCGGCAAGTTGGGCCTCGCCGTCTGCGAGCCACCTTGCCGTTCTTCCTTCTCACTCTTTCATCGCCCACCTCGCCCCCATGAATCTCGGAGTCCGCGCCCACGATTTCGGCAAACTACCGGTCGAAGAACTCGCCCGTCAGATCGCCAGCCACGGGCTGAACTGTATCCAGCTCGCTCCCGTGAAGGCGCTGGCCGGCTTCGACAACGACACCGCCGGCATCGATCTCGGCTTTGCCGCCGAGGTGCGTGAGACCTTCCGGCGCCACGGCATCCACATTTCGGTGCTCGGCTGCTACATCAACCTCGGCGACCGAGACGCCGCCTCGCGCCGCCCGCAACTAGAACGGTTCAAGCACCACCTCCGCGCCGCCAAGGCCTTCGGCTGCCCGATCGTCGGCACCGAGACCGGCTCGCTCAACACCGACTACTCCCGCCATCCCGACAACGGCGGCGACGAGGCCTTCGGCATTGTTCTCGAGAGCGTGCGTGAGCTCGTGCGCGAGGCGGAGAAGTGCGACGCCATCGTCTGCATCGAGGCCGTCGAGCGTTACGTGATCTCCTCGCCGCAACGGCTCCGCCGGTTGGTCGACGAAATCGCCTCGCCGCACCTCAAGGTCATCTACGACCCGGTGAACCTGCTGTGGTCGACCAACTGCGAACGCGAGGCCGCGATCCTCGACGACGCGCACCGCCTCCTCGGCGAACACGTGTGGATCCTCCACGCCAAGGACTACACCATCGAGAACGGCAGCTTCCGCGAACTCTCCGCCGGCCAGGGCCGCCTCGACTACCGCAAGGTGCTCCACTGGGCGAAAACCCGGCCGCAGCCGATCGACATCCTTCTCGAGAACACGCACCCGTCATCGATCGCGCAGACCATCGGGTTCGTGCAACAGGCGTATCGCGAGGCCTGAGCCAGATCCGGCTTCCCGCAATCGGCTGACCGAGGTGGACCGCGTTGCCCTCAACGCGGTCGTGGGTGTGCGCAGCGGGGACGGCCGACGCCCACGGATGATCATGGTTCTGCCGTGGGCCGCGTCCTCGACCCGCTTGAGGGCAAGCGGGTCCACCCTCATGCGTCAGGCTGTCAGCAGCCGGATCGCAAAGCGGTGCTGCTCCAGGTCCGAGGCAGGAACCTGCTTGCTGGCGATTCTGTGCTCGGCATCGCGTGCAAGCACGCTCCTACGAAGAATGGCCTACGGCTCAGGGAATCGGGTTCGCCTCCGCTCCTCGCGGGGACTTCGCAGGGACTACCGGAGGGAGGGCACAACCGATTCCCCACACCCTCCCTCCGGCTTTACCCCGATAAGGTGAACCGAGGCCGGGATCGAGTCCCGGCCTCGCGAAGTCACTTCGCCTTGCCGCGACGCGGCGCCTTCGTCGCACCGCTCGCTGCGGCCTTCGTCTGCAAATGCTGCGTCAACCGCTGCACCTCGACGCCCGCGAGCAACACGATGCCGATGCCGTGGGTGTCGTTGAGATTCCACAGCAGGTCGCGTTTGTAGTAATCCGAGGTGAAGGAGAACTCCGAGCCGCGGCAAACGCCATGCACGTTGCCCAAGCGGTCGATCGAGATCCGGTTGAGCGCCTCCCAGGCCTTGAACACCGCGCGCACATACGCGTCCGGTTGCTCGAGCCAGCCATGCTGCACGCCGCGCGAGAAGGCGTAGGCGAACATCGCGGTGCACGAGGTCTCCGGATAGGCGTCGTGCTCGTCGAGCACCTGGTGCCACATGCCGACCGCATCCTGTTGCGCCAGCACACCGGCGCAGAGCTCGCGATACATCGCCAGCACCTCGCCGCGCTGGGCGTGGTCCTGCGGCAGCACCGCGAGCAGTTCGGAAAGCGAGAACAACACCCAGCCGTTGCCGCGGCCCCACGGGATGCCGGTCGGAAGACCACGCGCCAGATCATGGACGTGCGACATGAGCTTCTTCTCCGGAATGTAGAGTCTCTTCCGGAAGCCGAGAAATTGCCGCGCCGCATCGTCGATGTAGCGCCGGTCGCCGGTGAGCTCGAAATACCGGCAGAGGAACGGCACGCTCATGTAGAGATCGTCGGCCCAGAGGGTGTCCTCGTGGAAGACGTGCATGAGGTGTTTGCGGAAGAACGTGCCGTCGGGCAGGCGCACCTGCTCGTTCGCGATGTAGTCGGCCACGTAGTCGGCGATCGCCCGCCCGCCGGGGATCTCGAAGTACTTCATCACCTCCAGCAGCAGGGAGCCGAAGGAGCCGCAGTCGTCGAGGCTGTCGATGCTGGTGAGCAGATGGTGGACATTGGTGGCGCCGCCGTACTGCTTTCTGTCCCACATCGCGTACGCGAAGACTTCGGCGCAGAAACGCAGGTGATCGACGAGGTACCGCTGGGTCTCCTCCGAACCGATGAGGCGCGCACTATGCAGCAGACCATAGAGCGTGACCCCGAGCGGATAGTTCCAGCGGCCGTAGAGCGCATTCTCGTTGTACGGCCGAACCCACAGGTCCGGTGCGTCGAGGCGCCAGTACGTTGGTCCTTCGAGGCCGGGCACGAGTTTGTTGAGGTTGCGCAACCGCCCCGGATCGGCCGCGGTTTCGGCCGTCAACGGGCCCGCGAACATCCACTCGAGCGCCGAGCTCCGGAGTTGGCATGGGCTGGAGAAGGCCACCGCACCATCCTGATCGCGGAAACTGAGCGCGAAGCCCCAGTCGGTCTTTGCCCCCTGCGCCACGACCATCACGTCGTGGGAACCGAAAGGCACCTGCACCCGCGCCGAGAACTTCCCGGCCTTCGCCACCGCCAGCACCTCACGGTTGCCGACGAACACCGTGATTGGTGCACGGGCTTGACCGGCGAGCGTGTACTCGCCCTCGCCCGCCTGCAGGAATGCGCCGCGCGTCCAACCCACGGCGTACACGCCCGCGGCCGGCCCGAAGATGCGTCGGCATTGCCCCTGGGCCGCCTGCGCCTTGGTCCACCCGCACCGGGGCAGCCAGGCGACTCCGGTGTCCTGCTCCTCGACGCCGGCGCCCGGAATCGTCGCAAGTTCCGTGGTACGTGGCTCGGTGAAGATCCAGCCCTCCTGGCCACCGCGGGTGTCGGTCGGCATGAGGAAATAGTACGGCAGTTTGCCCAGCCAGGTGCCGAAGACGCCGCCAAAGCCCGCATCCGTCTTCTTGAAACGCACCACCACATGGTTCCAGCCGGCCACCAGCGGCAGGACGAGGTTCTGCCGTGCGTCCGGATAACGCTCCTCGAAGATCGTCGAGCGGAACACCGGCTGCCGGTTCACATAAAGCACCGAAGGGCACTGCACCGAGAAATCGAACTTCAACTCGCTCGCCGCATCGGCCCAGATTCGCGCCCAAGCGTAGACCAACGAGCCGTTCGCCGCCTGTGGAAAGTCCCGGCGGAAGTCCGCCACATAGCGATAGTCCTGACCGCGCACGATGCCCTGATGCGCGTACGGCCGATAGACCGGTGTGTGGGGCGGATTCACCCCGCGGTACCGGCGGACGATGGTGTCGAGGGTGCGTTCGACCTGCAGGCCCGCTTGTGCGTGCATGCTCAGATGGTCTTCGAAATAGAAACCCATGGCGGTTGTGGTGCTTGAGGAGAGAGAAAGAGGTTTCGTCGCTCGACGGTAGACTGGCCTCACAAGCGAGGAGGCGTTGGAAGCGACGAAGCGGGTGTCGGTCGTTCGGGGCCAGCGGCCGACCACGAGTGCTGCGCTGCCGGCAAACTGCGCCGACCACCGGTGCTCGACAATGGATCGCTGCTCTGACCGTCAGAGCAGCGCCGCTTTGCTCCGTCCACTGGCAAACTCATCCCGCTCGCAGAGGCCCGGGCACCGTTCACCTCGCCGCCTCCGGCAGCGAATCGCCGACCAACGCGAGGCACTGGATTGCCGCCAGTCCCCACTGCGCCGTGCCGTTGGTCGAGACCATCGCGGCCTCGTCGACGGGGCGAAGCACATCCGGGCCGCCCACCTGTCGGGTTTGGGGCTGCCGGCTCAGACTGGGGTCGCCGCGTTCGCCCTCGAGAAACTCGCGCCACGCGCGGTGCGCCAGCGACACATCGCCGGTGACTCGGGCCGCAAACGCCGTGAGGCGGGAATGGCCCTGACGCAGGTTCGTGCCCTGCAGCGGCGCTCCGAAATGCGCCTGCTGCTCGGCGGCGGAGGCATTGTAGAACGTGCAGTACTCAAGCCATGCCCGCCGGAAATTCGGCTCGTTGAGCAAATCGACCAGTTCCGCACACACCTCGACCAGCCCGAACACGGCGCTCAGGTGCGACACCACGACCCGGTTGTCCTGCGCGACCGCGAAGGCGCCGCTCGCCAGATCCAGTTTTCCACCACCGGTGAAGAACCCGCGCGGTTGTGCCGCGATCGTGCGCATGCCGGCCAGAAGGCGATCGCGCACCTTCGGATCCCCCGTCCGTTCCCACTCGGTGAGCCAAGCCGCCGCGGCCGCACCCCAATCAGTGCCGAAACCTGCGTATACCTCTTTGGCATTCGGATCGGCGGCTGTCACCCGGTCGGGCGCCACCTTCCGGTTCGCCTGCACCGTCGCCAGGGCCCGCACGGCCTCGACCTGCTCGCGCATGAGGTCGCCCACCCGCTCGTCGCCGGTCAGGTAGTAGTAGTAGCGGCGGTTGGCCGCCGTGCTGATCCGAAGCTGCTTCGCGCTGCAGCCCCAGTGCAGCACGTTGTGCCGCGAACCCAGCGGGGCGAAGCGACCAAGGTGATGCACATCGACCTCGCCTGTGTGGCGGGTCATCGCCTCGGCGAAACGGAACACGTCGGCCCGGCCCGTGCGCAGGAAGTACAGCCAGAGCCACAGGTCGGTGGAGAGCTCGGAGTTGTCCCAGGCAAAACCGCCCACATCGTAGCGCCACTCGTGGCGGTCGGCGTCATAGGTGTGCATCACGTCGCCGAAATCCCAAAACCCGTACCAGCGCCTCTGCTCACGCTGGCCTTCGTAGAACCGGAAAGCCCAGTCGAGCCGGTCCTCGATTGCCGCGCGGGCGGGAGTCGAGCGGTCCGCCGGGGCCCAGAGGTTGCCGAATACTCCGCACGTATGCAGGTAGTCGGGAGTCGCCGCGAGCAACGGCGGTGTGCGCACCGTTTCGGCCAGCTGCGCCAACCGCGGGCGCGACGGGGTCGCCGCCAGCGCCCACAGGTGGAGCTCGCTGGTGCGCGCCACGCCGTCCGGTTTGTCAAAGCCGGGCTCGTAGTCCTCGTAGGTGATCTCGAGGCCTTCGAGTTGCTCCGCATAGGTGCCAAGCCCCTCGCCGGTGCGGTAGCCGCGCAGGTCCATCGCACCCGCCCGCGGCGACCACAGCCAGGCTGTGACCTCCGCCGCCTCGCCGGTGGCCCCGGCGATCGCAAGTTCACCGGGATAGCTCTGCCAGAAATTCCGCCCGCCAAAGGCGACGCCGCCCTGTGGTGTCCCCACATAACCGAGACCTCCGGCCCGCTGCCCGCGCGCCGCCGTGAGCCAGGAGCAGCCCGCCGCCGTGCGCTTCCGGATCTCGAAACCATCCGCACTCGACTGGAACAGGCTCCAGTCCCCAAAAGCCGGCACGAAGTGCATCCGCCGCCCGGCGCGCGGCGACCACTCCGCGAG
>JAEXPL010000458.1 GCA_023446865.1 Verrucomicrobiota bacterium
GACTGCACGAGCATCTGGATGTCGAAGCGGTCGCTGAAGCGCCACATGATCTGGCGCACGTCGTCACCGGGCAGGGTCTGGAGGGTGGGGCGGGGCTGCGAGGAGGTTTGGTTTTCCATGAAAGGGAGGTGGGGTTTGCGGCGGCGCGGCGCGAAGGGGCGCGCGGCGGAAAGCGATGTTTAAGGCAGAGGCTGGGGGCGGCGGGCCACTCAAAAATACGGATCGCGGAATGCGGATTGGAGAATGGCGCTGGCGGAGGGCGGAGCGGGTTGGATCACCGCTCTTGGCGAGCGGCGCCACACTACGGCGGGACAGTTACTCGCGCGCCTTCGTGTCGAGAAGCAGCGTGACGGGGCCGTCGTTGACGAGGGAGACCTGCATCATCGCGCCAAAACGGCCGGTGGCGACGGGGCGGCCGAGCGCGGCGGAGGCCTGGGCGACGAACTTCTCGTAGAGCGGGATGGCGAGGTCGGGTTTGGCGGCGTCGTTGAACGACGGGCGCGTGCCTTTCCGCGTGCTGGCGAAGAGGGTGAACTGGCTGACCACGAGCAGGCCGCCGCCGATGTCGGCCACGGAGCGGTTCATCTGGCCGGCGTCGTCCTCGAAGATGCGCAGGCGGACGAGCTTCTCGGCGAGCCACTGGCCGTCGGCCTCGGTGTCGGCGGGATGGATGCCGAGGAGCACGAGGAGTCCGGGGCCGATGGCGCCGGTGCGTTCACCGGCGATGGTAACGCTGGCGGAGGAGACGCGTTGGACGACGGCGCGCATGCAGAGCGCAAGATATCCGACTGGCGGGGGCTGCAGGCGCAAGCCGCGAAACCGGAGCTCGCGATTCGGTGCAGGACGAGCAGCGGCGTTGTCGGGCAGCCGACACCGGACTTGGGATGCGGGTGCCGAAAACGGCGATGCAGCCAAGCCGAGTTGTGGTTGGCCGCCGTTTCGGTGGGGACGACGGTCGAGTGCTCGAACGCCGGTGATGGGATCCGGGTGTCTCGCGGCGGGGAGGATCCTCTCGTCGCTTTGGCCCACGGCACGCGGCTGTCGGGTGCGCGGCGGAGCCGGTGGCTCAGGGGCCGTTCACTTTCCGGCCGCCAGGTGAGCATCGAGCGCGGCGAGCACGCGCGTAAACTCGGCTCGCAGGTCGGCGATGGCGGCTGGGGCGGAGGCGAGATCGCCAGCCTTGGCGAGGGCTTCGATGCGTTCGGTGAGGAGGCGAAACTGCTTGGCGCCGAAATTGCCTGCACTGCCCTTGAGACCATGGGCGATTTTGCCGAGACGGCCGGCGTCGCCTACGGCGGCGGCCTCGTCGAGCTCCGCGAGGTGGGGCGGAGTGTCCTCGCGAAACATCTGCACAATCTCGACCACGAACGATTCGTCACCGCCGCCGATGGTTCGGAGATTGGCGAGAGCAGCCTGCTCGATGGGGGGAGGGAGCGATAGATCAGGCATGGCGCGAAGGGGTTACGGGTTCGGTGGCTGGGCCAACGTATCTATCGGTCGGGATGGTTGCGGATGAAATGCTCCGTTGCGAAGGGGCCGCCCAGCAGGCCCGCCCAATGCATCACGTTTCCCACTCGAAGGAGGAGTTTTCCTCGACTTGCTCGATGGTGGTGAGACCGAGCAGGACTTTCTTGAGCCCGTCGTAGCGGAGGGGCTGGTAGCCGACCTTCTTTGCGGCGGCGATAATCTCGGAGACCGGCCGGGAGTTCGAGATGTGGGCGCGGATTTCCTCGGTGACGAGTACCAGTTCGTGGAAGGCAACGCGACCGCGGTAGCCGGTGCCGCGACAGTAGGGACAGCCGCGGCCGCGGTAGAAGGGCACGTTTTCGACGAGACCTTCCTCGTGGAAATAGCGCTGGAGGACTTCGCGGGGCGGGAAATAGGCCTCTTTGCACTTCTCGCAGATGCGGGCGGCGAGGCGCTGGGCGAGCACCCCGATGACCGAGGGGGCGACCATGTACGGGGCGACCCCCATTTCCATGAGGCGGAGGACGGCCTGCGGGGCGGAGTTGGTGTGCAGGGTGGCGAGGACGAGGTGGCCGGTGAGGGCGGCTTCGGTAGCGATCTTCGCGGTCTCTGCGTCGCGGATTTCGCCGACAAGCATGACGTCGGGATCCTGCCGCAGGAGGGCGCGGAGCATCGCGGCGAAGTCGAGCCCGATGTCGGACTTCACCTGGGTCTGGTTGACGCCGGCCATCTGGATCTCGATGGGGTCCTCGATGGTGGAGATGTTGAGACCGGCGTTGTTGAGCTCGTGCAGGACGGCGTAGAGGGTGGTGGTCTTGCCGGAGCCGGTAGGGCCAGTGACAAAGACGATGCCGTTGGGGCTCTGGATGAGGCGGCGGAAGGGGCGCAGGACGGTCTGCGACATCAGGATCTTGTCGATCGTGAGGACCTCCTTCT
Organism: Verrucomicrobiota bacterium; assembly: GCA_023446865.1. GTDB lineage: Bacteria > Verrucomicrobiota > Verrucomicrobiia > Opitutales > Opitutaceae > CAJCBL01. The sequence goes on from JAEXPL010000458.1 coordinate 2,404, forward strand.
TGCCGGTGATGTTGAGAACACGGACCACGACCTTCTCGCCGTATTGCGAGGGGATGGTCGAGATGCGGAAGTTGGCCTTGTTGGTGCCGAGGGGAAGGACGATGCGGCCGTCCTGGGGAAGGCGGGCTTCGGAGATATCGAGGTCGGCGAGGATCTTGATGCGGGTGACGATGGCGTTGTGGAGGACCTTGGCGAAGGTGAGGACCTCACGAAGGAAGCCGTCGACGCGGAAGCGGATGCGGGTGTGCTCCTCCTGCGGCTCGATGTGGATGTCAGTGGCGCGCTCTCGGAGGGCGAAATGGATCACGGCATCCACGATTTGGATGACACCGGTCGACTCGCCCAGGTCTTGAAGGGCCTCCGGTGAGAGATTGGCGACGGTGAGCGAGTGGTTCTTGGCGAACTCGTTGAGGCTGTCCTCGATACCCTTCTCCGTGGAGTAGTGGACGGCGATGGCGTCGGCGATCTCGACCGGCAGGGCGAAGACTGGGCTGATCGGGCCGAGCACGATGTGTCCGACGCGGCGGACGAGGTCGGCGTTCTCGGGCTCGGCCATGGCGACGGTGACGACGCCGTCGAAGACGTAGATGGGGATGGCACGGGTCTTGACGGCGATCTCGCGCGGGATCTTCTCCAGCGCCTCGTCGGAGATGAGGGAGGCGAGGGGATCGACGTAGGCCTTGCCCATGGAGTTGCCCCACAAGGTGCAGGCCTGATCCTTGGGCAGGTGCTTTTCAGTGATGAGTGCCTCGAGCATCGCCAAGGTGCCGCGGCCGTGGGCCTCGGTGAGCTGGGCGATCACCTCGGGTGCGACCAGTGGCGGCATGCCGTCCGAGATCAGCTCCACAAAGCGGTTGTTAACGGCGCTTGGCATGTTTCTTCCGGCGGGTGGTGAAGATCTGGCTGATCTCCATCTGGTCGAGGATCTCCTTGGCGAACAGCGAGCCAGTGCGCTCGAGCTGGAGTTCCCGGAGCAATTGCGGCAACGAGTAACGGACCTCGCGGATCGCCAGCCCATCAGGGGCGGGCTCGTTAGGTTGGGAACTCATGGCGATGGGGCCGTCATCCCTCGGCGAAGTGGTCTTCGATCGTGTCGGCGATGACCTTGGCCATCGTTTCCTTCGGGGTGTCCTTGCGGACGAAGTTGACGGCACCGAGTTCGAGGCAGCGTTCGACCACGTGGCGGGTGGCCAAGGAGGTGAGCATGACCACGAGCGCGTCGGGGTGAGCGGCGGTGATGCGTTCGAGCGCCTGCAGACCGTCCATGATCGGCATGTTCACATCCATTAGCACGAGATCGGGTTCGTGCTGCTCGAAGGCCGCAATCGCCTCCTCACCGGTGCCGGCCTCGACCAATGTGGGGTTGCCGAGTTTGCGCAGGATGAGGCCGATATATTTGCGGATATGCGGCTCGTCATCCACGACGAGCACTGTGCCGTTAAACTCCATGTTCAGGCGCGGGAAGGGTGATCTGGAAGGCGGCGCCTCCCTCGGCCAAGTTGCTCGCGGTGACGGTGCCGCGGTGCGCTTCCACGATCTTGCGGCAAATGGCGAGGCCCAGACCGGTGCTTTTTTCGCCGGCGGTGGGTTTGACGGAGGTCTTGCCGAAACTGGTGAAGAGCATGTTCATTTCGCCATCGGGGATGCCCGGCCCTTGGTCGCGTACGGAAATGGTCTGATTGGGGCCATCCTCTGAGAATAGGACTGTTATAGTCGTCCCGGGGGGCGAAAACTTGATCGCGTTGCTGAGAAGATTGTCGATGACCTGACGGATCTTGCGGGCATCGATCTGGAGCGGCCGCGACGGTTTGAAGGGTCGGCAGGCGATCTTCATCTGCTTGCGGGCGGCGGTGAGGCCGTTGAGGAAGACTGCGTCGTGCACGATGTCGGCGATGTTGGTCGGGGTAAGGTCGAGGCGCATCTCGCCGCTCTCGATGATCGAGATGTCGAGCAGCTCGTTGAGCAGATCGAGCATGTTGTGGGTGGTGCCATGGACGCTGCGGAGCATGGCGCGCTGGTCCTCGGAGAGCTCGCCGGAGGCGCCTTCGAGCATGAACTCAGCGAGGCCGCGGATCGAGGTCAGCGGGTTGCGTAGGTCGTGGGCGGCGATGCTGAGGAAGTGGTTCTTGGCGGCGTTGGCCCGGCTGAGATCGGCGATCAGGTGCGCCTGGTGCTCCAGCAACGCGCGGAGGTGGAGATGGGTCCGGATCCGCGCGATGACCTCGCGGGGCTGGAACGGCTTCAGCACATAGTCGACACCGCCGGCTTCGAGGCCCTTGACGATGTCGGCAGGCTGGTTCTTGGCGGTGATGAAGATGACCGGAACAGTCGCAGTTGCCGGGGTGGCCTTGAGCGTGCGGCAGGTTTCGAAGCCGTCGATGCCTGCCATGATGACGTCGAGGAGGATGACGTCGGGTTGGAACGCGGGGCAGGCCGCGAGCGCGGCTTCGCCGGAGCTGGCTTCCGCGACGGTGAAACCCTCGGGGCGCAGGATCGACGAGAGAATCCGGGCGTTCATCCGGTCGTCCTCGACGATGAGAACGCGGCGACCGGAGAGGTCGATCTTGGCAGGGCTGTTTTGCGGGTCGGCAGGAGGAGTCATTGCGAGCGCGACGACGTCGCAGAGTGGCGAGTTGGGGACGGAAGGCAACCTCGGGAAACGGCGGTCAACCGCGGGTCATGCTGCACCTGGCGAAAGAGGACGTGCGGCATTTCCATTGCTATGCATCAAGGATTGCAGATGCGTTGATAAAACATCTTGCATCCACCGCCAGTTCGGCAACTTTCCCGGCCTCATCTCCACCACTTCTATGTCCAACTCTTTCGTCTTCTCCTCCGAGTCCGTCGGTGAGGGTCACCCCGACAAAGTCGCCGACTTCATCTCCGACAGCGTGCTCGACGCCTGCCTCGCGCAGGACCCGACCAGCCGCGTCGCCTGCGAGACCCTCGTGAAGTCCAACCAGGTCGCCATCGCCGGCGAGATCACCACGAAGGCAAAGATCAACTACGAGGAGGTCGTGCGCGCCGCCATCCGCGAGATCGGCTACACCAACGGCGACGATGTCTTCCACGCCGACCAGGTGTTCATCACCAACTGGCTCACCAAGCAGTCGCCGGACATCGCGCAGGGCGTCGACGCCAAGAAGGCCAAGGGCAAGAAGACCGCTGAGCAGGGCGCCGGCGACCAGGGGCTCATGTTCGGCTACGCCTGCAACGAGACCCCGGAGCTCATGCCCACGCCGATCATCCTCGCGCACCGCCTCGGCCGGCAACTCCCCGAGATCCGCAAGAGCGGCAAGGTGAAGTGGCTCCGCCCCGACGCCAAGTCGCAGGTCTCCGTGCGCTATGTCGACGGCAAACCCACCGAGGTCGTCAACGTCGTCATCTCCACGCAGCACACCGCCGATGTCGAGCATGCCGAGATCGAGGAATACATCATCAAGAACGTCGTGAAGCCGGTCATCCCGGCCCACCTGCTCACCGAGAACACCGAGTACCTCATCAACCCGACCGGCCGCTTCGTCGTCGGCGGACCGCAGGGCGACTCTGGTCTCACCGGCCGCAAGATCATCGTCGATTCCTACGGCGGCTGGGGCCGCCACGGCGGCGGCGCCTTCTCGGGCAAGGACCCGTCGAAGGTTGACCGCTCGGCCGCCTACTTCTGCCGCTGGGTGGCGAAGAACATCGTGGCCGCCGGCCTCGCGCCGATCGCCGAGCTCCAAGTCGCCTACGCCATCGGCTACCCGAACCCGGTGAGCGTGTTCGTGGATACGTTCGACACGGGCACCGTGCCGGACGCCGTGATCGCGCAGGCCGTTCAGAAGGTCTTCAGCTTCAAGCCGGCCGACATCATCAAGCAGCTCAACCTCCTCCGCCCGATCTACCGCCAGACGACCAACTACGGCCACTTCGGCAAGGATGATCTCCCGTGGGAGCAGACCAACAAGGTCGCCGCGCTCAAGGCCGCCGTGAAGTCGCTCTCGAAGGGCTGATCTGCCCCCGCCTCCTGCACCCGGAACTTCCTACGCCGCGCGTTTCTTCCTGAGACGCGCGGCGTTTCCTTCAACACCGCTTCCTTTCCTCCTATGTCTACCCAAGATTTCAAAGTCCGTGACCTCGCGCTCGCCGACCTCGGCCTCAAGGAGATCGCCATGGCCGAGGCCGAGATGCCCGGCCTCATGTCCGTCCGCGCCAAATACTCGAAGACCAAGCCGCTCGCCGGCGTCCGCATCACCGGCTCGCTGCACATGACGAACCAGACGGCCGTCCTCATCGAGACGCTCGTCGCCCTCGGCGCGAAGGTGCGCTGGGCCTCCTGCAATATCTTCTCCACCGTCGACAGCGCCGCCGCCGCCATCGCGAAGGCCGGCATCCCGGTCTTCGCTTGGAAGGGCGAGACGCTCGAGGAGTACTGGGACCTCACCTGGCACGCCATCGTCGGCCCCGACGGCAAGGGCCCGCAGCTCGTCGTCGACGACGGCGGCGACGTCACGCTCCTCCTCCACAAGGGCTACGAGATGGAGCAGGGCTCCGATTGGGTGAACACCGCCTCCGGCTCGCACGAGGAGCAGGTCATCAAGGACCTCCTCAAGAAGA
>JAEXPL010000477.1 GCA_023446865.1 Verrucomicrobiota bacterium
AACTGCACCCCGACCGGCCGCCGCACCGCCTCGACGTTGCCGGCGGTCACCGGCAGCCCGTTGATGCGCACCGCGCTTTCGCGGCCGGGTCGCTCGGGCAGGACGCCGTTGAGATGCAGTAACAACGTCGATTTCCCCGAGCCGTTGGCGCCGAGCAGGCCCACGCACTCGCCGGGCGCGAGCGCAAGATCCACCGCGCACAGCGCCTCGGTGCCGTCCGGATAGCGGTAGCGGAGCCCCCGAACCTCGATCGCCGCACTCATCGCCACCCCCTCGCACACATCGCCAGAAAGATCCGCTCCGCCCGCTCCGAGGCGCGCACGAAAAGGCGTCCCAACACCTCGGCCGGCATGCCCCAGGCGAACCGTCGCGGCCGGACCAGCGTCCGACTCTGCCGCGCCCGCTGCATCCGCTGCGCCTCGTCGGCCAACACGAACAGATAGCGGTGCATGAGCGCCAGCGTCGTCACGAGCAGCGCAGGCACACCCCACCGCCGCAGCACGCCGGGCAACGCCGCAAACGGCGTCACCGCCCCGAATACGATCACCGTCGTGAGGCACAGGCCGCCGCGCAGCGCGATCACCCGCCAGCCCGGACCGGCGCCGCCCTGCCACGCCGCCGCGATCGCCGCCCCCGCCACGAACGGCGCGAAGCACACCAACCGCCACGCCAGCCGGCGTAGCGGCACCCGGCCCACGATCGCCGCCGCCACGAGCAATGCCGCCACCGCCGCATGCCACCACCGCCAGGACACCGGCACCACCGCCGTGCCCACCACGAGCACCAGCAGCGCGATCAGCTTCACCTCGGGCGCCAGGCGCTGCAACGGCCCATCCGGCCGCACCGCCACGCGGCGGTGGGCCGCGATGGAGTGATCGGAGGGTGCGCCGAGGTGGATGCCGCTCATATGCCGTGCGCCGTAGCTATCCGCAAATCACCCGCGCTCCGCAAAGCCCGAAATCGCCCCGCCGGAGTTTTCCGGCGCCGGCGTCCTTGCCTCGGTCGCGACAACGCGGCATCGCTTCAGCCGTCCCGCCTCCCGCCATGCGCGAAGACCAAGATCTCGCCTCCCAGCCTCCCGCCGGCGACTGCCGTGCGGCCGCGCCACAACGGGCCGGTCCGGCGTGGCGCAACCCCCTGCTGCTCGCGGGACTCGCGCTCCTGGCGTTGCTCGCGGTGCGCTGGGTCGGGCCGCGGCCGGCCTTCTGGTATCCGCCGTGCCCCTTCCACTGGCTCACCGGCCTGCTCTGCCCCGGCTGCGGCGGCACCCGCGCGGCGCACGCCCTCGTCCACGGCGATCTCGCGCGGGCCTGGGCCTGCAACCAGTTGCTGGTGGTGGCGCTGCCGCTGGCGGGGCTCTGGGGCCTGTGCTCGCTCGGCTGGTTCCTCGGCCGGGCCGCCCGGCCGGCGGCCATCCCCCGGCCGCTCGCCCTCGGGCTCGCGCTCGCCGCCGTGGTGTTCGGCATCGTGCGCAACCTGCCCGGCTGGCCGTGGTTGCCCCCGGGCTGAGGCGCCCGTCACTCGCCCGCGGCCTGCGGTATCGGGACTGGCCATACTCCGCTCGCCAGCTCCCGCGCCCCCGCGGGCAGCCGCGGCACGATGTACGTCCACGCCGTCACCGGCACGCCGTTGGCCCGCTCCACCCGGACAATCGCCCGCCGGAACAGCACCGGACGATCCGGCGCGGCATCCTCCCACGCGTCGAGCGTGGGCCACGCCGTGCGGTAGTCGGAGAGCGTGATCAGCTGGCCGGACACCGGCCGCCAGCCCTCGCGGGAATACACGGGGGCTGGTTGGTGCAGCAGTTCGCCCAGGCGCACGTGGTCGGCCTCCGGTTCCATCGTCGCCTCCGCCAGTGCCGCGCCCGCCGGCACGACCAGCGCCGGGCAGCCCGTCGGCAGTTCGTAGAGTCGGCCCCACAGCTGCGCCGGGATCACGCCGCGCACGCCGCGACACAGTTGCGCATGCACCGGCGAGCCTTGCTTCAAGGTGCCGTAGGCGAAGAGGCGGGTCTCCAGATTCATGGCGGTGGGGCGGCCGGGAGCTGCGGGCGGGGTGCTGGCACCGTAGCGAACATTCCCCCGATTTGAAGGCGAAACCACGCCCCGGCGCCACGCGCCGTCCCAACCAGCGCACGTCGCACACCGGGCGCCGGCCCGTCCCGCGGCCCGATGCTCCATTTCCCGGCCTCAACCCCGCCGCCCAGCGGCCGATGAGCAAGCGCCATGGAGCGATGGGGGAGACACCTTAGGCAGCGGCACCGCGGGACCAAACCGCGCCGCACTCCCGTGCACTCCGGCCGCTGAACCACCACCGATGCCGACGTCACGCCCAACCGCGGCAGCTCCCGTCCGTTGGCAGCTTTGCCTCCTCGGGCATCTCGCACCCGAAATCCGCGCCACGCTTTCCGCCGATCCGGCGTTCCTCCTCCAGGAAACCACGCCCGGCACCGCAGCCGCCGCGCCGCGCGCGCTCGCCCGCCACCACCTGATCGTCGCCTCCGAGGCCGTCGCCGAGGCCCACCGTGCCTCCCTCGTCGGCACCAATCACACGCTGCGCCTGATGGTCCTCGCCGAGCGGCCATCCATCGACCGGGCCGTGCACTGGATCCGCGCCGGCGCCGCCGACTACTACGCCATCACGACCGAGGACCTCTCCGCCCTGCCCAGCCGCATTCGCACCATCCTCACCAGCCAAAGCATGGCGCCGGTTGCGACGAAACAGCGCCGCATCACCCGTCTCGCCCACCAGCTCGCCACCGTGGTCGAGAAGGTCGGCGACGGCCTCACACTCGTCGACGAGCACGGCCGGTTCATCCTCTTCAACCGCGAGATGCGCCGCATCACCGGCCTCAGCCGATCCACCGCCGGCGGACTCACCGCATTCCACCAAGCCATCCATCCCGACCCGGCCGAATTCCGCCGCGCTCAGGAACGCGTCCGCGAAGCCCTCGCCACCCGCGAGAGCCGCGCCGGCGAGGCGATCGCGCGCAACCGCGCCGGCGACACACTCCAGCTCAGCGTCGTGGTCTCGCCCGTGCAGGTCGGCGACTCGCTCTGGGCACTGAGCGCGTACAAGGACATCACGGCACGCCGGCGCGCCGAGGTGGCCGTCGAGCTGCGCGAAAGCCGGGCCCAGACGTTCAACCAGGTCCTCCTCCAGCTCGCGCGCAACGAACTCCTCTTCCGCGGCGACCGCACCGCCGCCCTGCACCTGCTCACCGAAACCGCCGCCCGCACCCTCGGCGCAGCCCGGGTCGGGGTTTGGTTCTACGAACCCGGCCGCACCGCGCTGCGCTGCGCCGACCTTTTCGAACAGGACTCCGGACGCCACAGCTCCGACCTGCATCTCTCCGCCGCCGACTACCCCGACTACTTCGCCGCGGTCGAGAAGCAGGAGACCATCGCCGCCGGCGATGCCGCGCACGACCCCGCGACCCGTTGCTTCGCCGAGAGCTATCTCCAGCCACTCGGGATCGGCGCGATGCTCGATGTGCCCGTGCGCGTCGCCGGTCGGATCGTCGGCGTGGTGTGTCACGAACACGTCGGTCCGCCGCGAACCTGGAGCGCCGCCGAGCAGGCGTTCGCCTCCGCGATCGGCGGTTGCGTGTCCCTCGCGCTCGAGGCCGAAGCCCGCCACCAGGCCGAGGCCGCGCTGCACGCCGCCCACGACCGCATCAACGAGATCGTCGAGTTCCTGCCCGACGCCACCTTCGTCATCGACCCCGCCGGCACCGTCACCGCCTGGAACCGGGCGATGGAGGAGATGACCGGCGTGCCGAAAGCCGAGATGCTCGGCCGCGGCCGCCACGAATACGCCGTGCCGTTCTACGGCGAACGCCGGCCAATGCTCATCGACCTCGCCCTCCGGCGCATCGACGGCGACACCCGCCTCTACGAGACCCTCACCACCGACGGCCGCACCCTCTTCGGCGAGGTCCATGTCCCCTGCCTCGGCGGCGGCCGCGGTGCCCACCTCTGGGGCAGCGCCCGCCCGCTCTTCGACCAGCAGGGCCGCCTCACCGGCGCGCTCGAGAGCATCCGCGATGTCACCCAGCGCAAACAGGCGGAGAACGAGATCGCCGCCTGGAAACGCCGCTACGAACTCGTCGCCGCCGCCTCCGGCCAGATCACCTACGAGTACAACCTCGAGACCGGCTTCATCCTCTGGAGCGACAGCGTCAACCGGGTCCTGGGCTATCAGCTCGGCGGCACCGTCCTGCGCTGGCTTCGCCTCATCCATCCCGACGACCGGCGCCACACCGCCGCGTGCCTGCACCGCAGCATCCGCGCCTACACCCCGTTCGACATGGAGTACCGGATGCGGCACCACGACGGCAGCTACCTCTGGTTCCGCGACCGCGGCTACTACATCATCACCGCCGACCGGGCGCGGTGCATGATTGGCATGCTCACCGACATCACCGCCGGCAAGCAGGCCGCCGAGGCGCTCCAGCGCGCCCACGCCCACCTCGAGGAACGGGTCCGCGAGCGCACCGCGGAGCTCGCCACCGCCAACTCCCGCCTGCGCGGCGAGATCGCCGAACGCGAGCGCATCCAGCAGGCCCTCACCGCCAGCGAACAGAAGTACCGCCTGATGGTCGATTCGCTGCCGCAGGTCGTCTACGAGCTCGATCTCCAGGGCAACGTGCTCGTGCTCAACCGCGAGGGCGTCCAGGCCGCCCGCGTCACGCCCGAGGACCTTGCCCGCGGCATCAACCTCTTCTCCCTCGTCCACCCCGACGACCACGAACGCCTGCGCGCCAACTGGGCCCGGCTGCTCGCCGGCCACCACCTCGGCGGCGAGGAGTACCGTTTCCTCCGCCGCGACGGCACCTTCTTCCACGGTTCCAGCTACGCCCACATCATCGTCCGCGACGGCCGCCCCGTCGGCGTGACCGGCTTCCTCGTCGACGAGACCCACCGCAAACAGGTCGAGGAGACGCTGCGCCGCGCCCACGCCGACCTCGAGGACCGCGTCATCCAGCGCACCGCCGAGCTCGCGGAGAGCAACGCCTCCCTGCGCCGCCTCCTCGAGAAGCAGGAGATGAACATCGGCCTCGCCCACCAGGTGCTCCTGCTCGTCAACGCCGAACAGCCCCGCAACAGCGCGCTGCCCGGCGGCAGCGGGTTGTTCGTCGCCGGCCAGTCCATCCCGCGCTACCTCGAAGGCGGCGACCACTTCTTCGTCCGCCACCTCGCCGAGCCCTCCGGTCCCCGCACCCTCGTCAGCCTCAAGGACCAGTCCGGCCACGAGGTCGGCTGTATCCTGCGCAGCATCATCACCGACCTCCTCCACAACGCCCTCGTCGGGGCCGGCGGCGCCGGCCATCCCGTCGCCGAGGTCATCACCCGCCTCAACCGCGAGATCTGCCGCTCCCACCTCTTCCAGGACGGCGACTTCTTCACCTCGATCAACCTCGAGATCGACCACGCCACGCTGCAGGCGACCTACGTCGTCGCCGGCCACCCGCCCTTCCTGCTCGTGCGCGACGGCGCCGTCCTCCTCCTGCCCGACCTCCACGGCACCGGCACGAACCTCCCCGTCGGCATGATCGACCGCCACGAATTCGGCGCCGCCACCGTCCAGCTCCAGCCCGGCGACAAGCTCATCCTCTACACCGACGGCCTGCTCGAGGCGCCCGCCGCACTCGGCCGGCCGCACCTCTCCTCCGCCGCGCTCGCCGACCTCCTGCGCGCCATCGTCGCCCGGCAGCCCAAGGCCCACGTCGTGACCCTCGCCAACCTCCTGTTCCGCGAAGTCGCCGGCTGCTCCTGCGACGAGGCCGCCTCCGCCCACGGGCTGCCCGACGATGTCGCCCTCGTCGCCCTCGAGATCGAGCCCCCCGCGCCCACCTTCGAGGACTGCCTCCGCCCCGCCTCCCTCGCCGAGCTGCGCGCCCAGCGCGTGCGCCTCACCGAGAAGATCATGGAGGAATGGCACAGCCACGGCGTCACCACCGCACCGATGCGGCTGCATGTCGTCCTCGAGGAGGCGCTCTACAACGCCTGGCACCACGGCAAC
>JAEXPL010000112.1 GCA_023446865.1 Verrucomicrobiota bacterium
CGCGTGGCAGACCCCGCGCGTACTCTCGCCGCCCGGCGCCGGCACCGGCGCCGGCCTCACGCACGACACACCGGCCACCGGCTCCCTGCAGTAATCTCCCCACCAGCCACACATCCCCACAAGGGCCTCCGTGCGCGGAGGCCCTTTTTCGTTTCGCCGGGCGGGGGCCCTCGCACCTACCGTCGCTCCGATGCCGCTCTCCCCGTCCGCGACCCGCGCCCTGCTCGAGCAACTCGGCCACCGGCCCAACCGGCAGCTCGGACAGAATTTCCTCATCGACGGCAACATCGTGCGCAAATCCCTCGAGCTCGCCGCCGTGCAACCCGGCGACCGCGTCATCGAGATTGGCCCGGGACTGGGCACGCTCACCGGCGAGCTGCTCGCCGCCGGCGCCGAGGTCTGGGCCGTCGAGTTCGACCCCCGCCTCCATGCCCACCTCGCCGCCACGGTCGTGCCCGCGGCCGGCGGCAGGCTCCATCTGCTTCACGGCGACGCCGTCGAGCATCCACTCGCCGGTTACGACCCGGCCGCCGGCGACTTCAAGATCGTCGCCAACCTCCCCTACGCCATCTCCACCCCGTGGTTCGACGGCGTACTCGCCGGTCCGTTGCCCGAGCGCACCGTGCTCATGGTCCAGCGCGAGGCGGCCGACCGCTTCCTTGCCGCGCCTGGTTCGAAGAGCTTCGGCGCCATTTCGATCTTCCTCCAGTCCGCCTTCGCCGCCGCGCCCGGCCACGCCGTGAGCCATCACTGCTTCTACCCGGCGCCCGACGTCGACTCCTACCTCCTCAATCTCCAGCGCCGGCCCGCGCCCTTCGTCTTCCGCGCCGAGACCCGTCAGCTCATCCGCGCGTGTTTCCAGCAGCGCCGCAAGCAGATCGGTGCGCTCCTGCGTCGTCTCGCCCCCGCCGCACTCGAGCCGTGGGCTGCGCAGCTCGAAGCCGGCGGGCTCGGTCTCCAAGCACGTCCCGAGCAAATTCCCACCGCGCTCTGGCAGGCGCTCGACCGTCTCCCATGCCAAGACGAGCCTGGGAATTAGCACGAGCCGGAACGCGCAGCCGCTGCGCCCCGGGGAGGAACCCCACACATTGCGGATTTGCGCAGTGGGCGAAGTCGGATACGGTCAAGTCCGTCCAAGGCGGGGCACCCACCTCGCCAGCGCACCATCATCCCGCGCCACCGCCATGCCGGCACCTTTCATTCCCACCGTGGACAATGCCTCAGCCCCCGACGGGACCTATTTCGCCAGTCCCGAACGCTTGGATGCAACCGGCATCCGCGACCAACTCGACGACCTGACCAAGCATCCGCTGCTCGACACGCTGCTCGGCGTCGTCGGCGGCCTGCTCGCAGTGCTGAATACTCACCGGCAGATCCTCGCGATCAACGAGAACCTTATCGCCTATCTGGGCGGCAATCCCGCCGGGAAACTCCTCGGCCTGCGCCTCGGCGAAGCGCTCGCCTGTCCCCACGCCAAGGAAATGGCCGGCGGCTGCGGCACGAGCCGCTTCTGCAAGACCTGCGGCGCCGCCATCGCCCAGGCGGTCGCCCTCCACCACTGCAAATCCACCGAACGGCTCTGCGCGCTCGAAACCGAGCGCGACGGCACCCGCCACGACCTGCTGCTGCGCGTTCGCGCCACCCCACTCACCGTCGCCGACCAGGCGCTCATCCTCGTCTTCATCGACGACGTCACCCAGCAGCAGCAGAGCGCCCTCGCCGAGCGGGCCTTCCATCACGACCTCAACAACACGCTCACCAGCCTGCTCGCCGCCAGTGAGATGCTGGCCACCGATCTTCGTGGTGAACTCGCCGGGCTCGCCAACGAAGTCCACCGTCTCACCCACCGCGTCGTCCGCGAGTTCCACCTTCACCACCAGCTTGTCACCACCGAACTCGACGGACTGAAGCCGGAGCCCTGCGAACTAAGCCTCGGCTCGGTGCTCGACGACCTGCGGGCCCAGGTCGGCCATCACCCGGCGGCCCACGCAAAGCGCATCGTCATCGTCCAGCCGCGCGAGGAGCGCACACTGGTCACCGACGCCGCGCTGCTCCTGCGAGTCCTCGACAACATGGCCATCAACGCCCTCGAAGCCACGCGCCACGATGGCGAGATTCGGATACACGCCGACGTCGCCGCCGACCACGTCGAGTTCCGCGTGTGGAACGAGGCGCCCATCCCGCCCGAGGTGGGCCTGCGCATCTTCCAGCGCAATTTCAGCACCAAGGGCACGCTCGGCCGTGGCCTCGGCACCTTCTCGATGAAGCTGGTGGGCGAACGTCTCCTCGGCGGCCAGGTGTCGTTCGACTCGTCCGCGCTCGACGGCACCACCTTCCGCTTCCGGTTGCCGCTCTGAGCGGGTCGGCATGCAACCACGGCCCGGAACCGTGGTCCCATGGGGCTCCAAACTTGCCTCGCCCGCTCTCCGCCGACACACCAATCGCACCGATGCCGCTCCGCCCTCTCGCCCTCGTCGTCCTGCTGCTCGCCGGTTTCGTCGCCCGCGCCGAGCCCCCGGCGCCCGCCCCGCCCGCCGCCCCGGCACCCAAGCTCCTCGGCCGGATCGCCGACAACCGCTACCACGCCCCGGCCGACATCTATTCCGTCGCCGTGCCCGTCCTCCATGGCGACGCCGCGACCATCTTGGACAACGGCGAAATCGTTGTCTTCAAGGACAAGATTTCCACCCTTCTGACCATCGCGGCCTTCCCGTTGCCGCCGATCGCACAATTCGACTACGACACCGACGGCCCCCGCGAATTCCTGATCAATTTCTTCCGCGACAACATCGTCCGCGACTACCGCCAGGCCTTCCCCGACTCCTCGATCGAAAGCGCCCGTTTCCTGCCCGACATCTTCGGTGGCGCGCTGGTCGCCTTCACCCTGCTGCCGGGCGGCTCGGCCTTCGGCCCGCCCGAGCCGGTCAACCCGGCCGCTCCGCCACCCGTCGCCAAACGCGGCCATTTCGTCTTCGTCCGCGACGGCCGGATCTACGTGATCGCCGTGGAGCTGGCCGAACGCGTGACGCAGCCGGCCGAGTACAAACTCACCACTGCCGAGGAGGACCACATTCTCTTCGACCGCCTCGTTACCGTGACCTCCGCCCTCCGGTTCGGCGCGATGCCCGCACCGGCGGCAGGCGCCCAGCCCGCCGCGGCGGACCAACCGTCCCCGCCGGTACCGGCGCACTGACCGTCGGCCGCCCGGCCCAAACCGCAGAACCGCCAACCGCGCGAACGAGGAGACAGGCGGACAATAGTCTCCAGTTTCTGGGGAGGACAGTCACGGTCACGATCGACCGCCCGCTCGGCAGCAACCACCCGACGCACGGGTTTCGGTATCCGCTCAACTACGGATTTCTCCCGGCAACCCTGAGCGGCGACGGCGAGGAACTCGACGCCTACATCCTCGGCGTCGCCGTGCCGCTCGCGGAGTTCACCGGCGAGTGCATCGCGGTGATCCAGCGCGCCGAGGAGCGTGACGACAAACTGGTGGTGGTGCGGGCCGGCACCGAGCTCTCCGCCGACGAGATCCGCCGAGCGACGCATTTCCAGGAGCAGTACTTCTCGTCGCGGCTCACGGTCGCGGGTTGATTTCCGCCGCACTCCATCGGGCGGCAACCGCCACCACGCGCGGCGCTTGTTGTACCGTTGAACCAGTCACCGATTTGCCAACCCGGCGAATGCGCCTTCGCTCCGCCCGTCTCCTTCGACCATGAACCCGAACACACCCGCCCTCTCGCGGCGCGACGCCCTGCGTTTCCTCGGACTCGCCGGCGCCGCCGCCTTCCTGCCCAGCCT
>JAEXPL010000438.1 GCA_023446865.1 Verrucomicrobiota bacterium
CGCTCCGCACCCGCTCCGATCTGCTCGTGGCCGCCCTCGGGCTGGGCGCCCTGTGGCTGCTCGTCTGGAGCCAGCAAAGCCTCGAGTGGCGGGTGAATCCGCTGTACAGCTACGGTTGGGCTATCCCGGTCCTTGCCGGCTACCTCTTCGCCGAGCGCCTGCGCGATGCCGCACCTCCCCGGACGCAGGCCCACGGCTGGATCCCTGCCGTCGCGCTCACCGCCGTCGCCCTCGCACTTGTGCCCCTGCGCGTCATCCACGAGGCCAATCCCGACTGGGTCCGCATCAACTGGTTCATGGCCGCCGCCGCCCTCGGCTGCACCTGGTCCGTGCTCGCCGCCTGGGGCGGCTGGCGTTGGTCGTGGCACTTCGCCTTCCCGCTCGCCTTCACTCTCACCGCCCTGCCCTGGCCGGTGTGGGCCGAGGAGGCGTTCACCCAGGGCCTCATGCAGCTCAACACCCAGTGCAGCGCCGAAGGGCTCTCGCTCTGCGGCATCCCCGCTCTGGCCCGCGGCAACACCATCGCCGTCGGCCGCACCGTCGTCGATGTCGAGGAGGCCTGCAGCGGTATCCGATCGCTCCAAACCGCGTTCATGATGTCGCTCTTCTTCGGCGAGTTCTACCGCCTGCGCACCCTGCGCCGCGGCGCCCTCGTCGTCGCCAGCTTCCTCGTCGCGTTCCTGCTCAACATGGCGCGCACCATCACGCTCACCTATGTCGCCGGCCGCGACGGCCCCGAGGCCCTCGCCCGCTGGCACGACCCCATGGGCAACTTCGTGATGATCGGCTGCATCGCCGGGCTGTGGGGCCTCGCCTGGCTCTTCGCCCGCGGCAACCACCCCCGCGCCCTCGCCGGCGGTCCCGGCGCCTCGCTGCTCGCCGTCCCACCCCTGCGCCTCGCGCCGTTCCTCGTCCTGCTCGCCGGCCTCGCTGCCGGCGAAATCGCCACCCGCGCCTGGTACGGCTATCACGAGGCCACCCTCCCCCCGCCCCTGCGCTGGGATCTCGCCTGGCCCCGCGACAACTCGTCCTTCGCCGCCACCGCTTTTGACGACCGCACCGCCAAGCTCCTCAAGTACACCGAGGGCGCCCGCGGCAACTGGACCGACTCCGCCGCCGTCCACTGGAACGTCTTCTTCCTGCGCTGGGATCCCGGCCGCGTCTCCAAGTTCCTCGCCGGCTCCCACTACCCCACCGTCTGCTTCCCCGCCGCCGGCCTCGAGCTCGTCGAGAACCGCGGCATCCTCCCCGTTCAGGTCGGCGCCCTCACCATCCCCTTCCGCACCTACATCTTCGAACGCGCCGGCATCCGCTTCTACGTCTTCCACGGCCTCGTCGAGGAACGTCCCTCCGTCAGCGGCGAAACCCTCGACTACCGCCAGGTCGCCGCCGACGAGCGCCTCGCCTCCGTCCTCGCCGGCAACCGCAATCTTGGCCAGCGTGTCCTCGGCATCACTATCGCTGGCGGCGTCGACAACTACGACGACGCCGTCGCCCGCCTACGCCGCCAACTTCCCCAACTCGTCCGCTTCTCACCATGAAAACTGCCCAGTCCTCCGCCCTCGTTCCGGCCGCTCTTGTGGCCGCGACCTGCGCCCTCCTCCCCGCCTCCGCCTTCGCCTTCGCCGAGGTCGCCCGCGGCGCGCTCACCCTGACCACCACCGGCCGCATCGCCTACGACTCCAACCTCTCCGGCAACACCATGGAGCTCGGCGACACGGTCTTCACCCTGGCTCCGACCCTCAACTACAACCGCGCCGCCGGCCTCGGCACCATCGACGCCTCCCTCGGCACCGCCATCAACCGCTACGCCGACCTCACCGCCTTCAACTCCGAGGACTACTTCGGTTCCCTGCGCGTCTCCCTCCCCACCCCCGACGGCGCCCGCCAGCAGGGCGCCTTCAACCTCTCCTACGCCGACCGCACTGACATCGACGAGGACGCCGGCACCCGCGTCCGCGCCAAGGCCTGGAACGCCGGTTTCGCCGGCACCTTCCGCGCCGGCCCCCGCACCAATGTGCGCGCCAACTTCAACTACTCCGACACCAACCGCGACATCCTCACCGACCAGACCCGCTGGAGCGCCGGCCTCGGCTTCGACTACACCGACTTCCTCGGCGGTTGCGGCCTCGAGGGCGACTACCGCTACTCCGCCACCGACAGCACCACCGTCCTCGGCCTCCCCGGCACCGCCCTCGACCAGAAGTCGCACCACGTGAGCACCGGCCTGTTCTACAAGTTCGCCAGCGGCCTGCGCGCCTCCGCCGACGTCGGCTACCGCTGGATCGACCGCCTCGCCACCGAGACCATCTCCGGCCAGACCTCCTCCAACAGCCCCACCTTCAGCATCCGGCTCGACGGGCCGTTCCTGCCCCCCAGCCGCTTCCCGAAGCTCACCAGCTCGTTCTCCATTGGCCTCCAGAAAGGCGAGACACTCGGCCTCAACGACAACGGCGGCACCACCGTCGTCGGCGACCTCTCCCTCGCCTGGCAGGCCCGCGAACGCACCGCCCTCACCGTCTCCGCCTCCCGCCGGCAGGAGGTCGGCTCGACCAACCTCGGCAGCGTCAACAACAGCCTCCGCTTCGGCGTCAAACAGCAGATCGGCGAACGCACCCACCTGAACGCCACGATCGGCCAGGATTGGCTCACCTATCCCGGCACCGACCGCGACGATCGCCGCACTCGCGCCTCGCTCGACCTCGCCTGCGCCCTCAACCGCTCCTGGCAGGTCGGCACCGGCTACACCCTCACCCTCTCGCGCTCCTCGTCGGACTTCCTCGATTACGACCGCCACTTGGTGCACGGCTTCGTCTCCTACACCTTCTGAGCTCCGCCGCGCCCCCATGTCCGCGCTGCCCGCCTCCGGTCGTGTCGCCCTCGCCGCCCTCGTCGCGGCGTGGGTCGTCCCGGCT
>JAEXPL010000141.1 GCA_023446865.1 Verrucomicrobiota bacterium
GGCCCGGGGCGGGGGCGGGGGTGAAGGCTGGACCGCCCGCTCGCAGGCGGAGCGGTGGGTCCGCCCGCCTTGGAGATCTGCGCGGCGACGGCGCGCTACTCGGTGATCGAGAGGTTGGTGGCGAGCAGCGGCTCGTCGTCGACCTCGATGAGGATGTTGTAGTCGCCGGCCTGGGGGAAGGAGCAGTTGCGCAGCTCGTTGATGAGGTTGATGCGCTGCATCGGGCTGTGCGCCTCGAACGGGCGCTCGAGGACCTTCATCATGTTGGTCGGGTCGAGGCCGATGGAGATCTTCATCGTGTGCTGGCCGGGGGTGCAGTCCGTGATCGTGAGAAACCAGATCATGAACGGATGCACGACCGGGAACTGGCGCGCACGGATGTTGGAGAAGATCCCGAGGATCGTGTGCTTGCCGGAAGAGGGGTCGATGTGGACGCCGTCGCAGGTGATCCACGTGAGCAGTTGAGGTTTCGAGTTCACAGGTCGTGCAGCTTCGCGGCGGGGCGACGCCGGGCAACCGTTTTCGGGCGCGCCGGGAAGGTGATCTGGAGCGCGCGCTTGACGAAATCGCGCCGCCGCCTAGTTCTACAGGCATGAAACAATCAAACCTCGAGCGGTACTTCAAGGCGCTGGCCTGCGAGCAGCGCCTGCGGCTCTTCGAGATCATCCGCGACGGGCAGGCCGAGAACGAGGGCGCCTGCACAGGGTTGATGAAGGCGTTCTCGTGCGCCTGCGAGGAGCTCGACGTGTCGCGTTCGACGGTGTCGCACCACCTCAAGGAACTCGAGAACGCCGGCCTGATCGACTGCACGAAGCACGGGCAGAGCGTCTGCTGCCGGGTGAACGAGAAGGCGCTGGAGGCAATCCGGGGGTTCCTCAAATGACCCCTTTTTGCCCTGAAAGTGCGACGGTTGTAGAACAATCGGAGCGCGGCGCCGCCCTCCGCTCCGCGCTTGCCGTGCTGCGGCACGCGCCGCTCACCATCGGCCTCGAACGTGAGGCGTGGCGCATCGAGCCGGCGGGCTGCCCGGCGCGGAGCGCGCACCCGTTCGCACCCGGGGCGGACGTCTTCCCCGAGGGGCAGATCACCGTCGACTTCGCCGAGAACCAGGCGGAGCTGGTCACCACCCCCGCGCCCGGTGCCGTGGAGGCGGTGGAGCGCCTGGCGCGCCTGCATGCGCGGCTGTATCGGGAAATCCCCGGCGAACTGCTCTGGCCGGTGAGCACGCCCGGCTGCTGGGGCGGCGACGTGGCGCCGGCGCGCTTCGGCGACGCCGTGGCCAAGGAGGACGCGCGGAGCTACCGGCGTTATCTCGCCGCCAAGTACGGCACCGCCCGGCAGGCCATCAGCGGCGTGCACTTCAATGTTTCCCTGCCCGAGGCGTTCTGGGCCGTGCTGGCCGAGGTGACCGGCGCCGAGCCGGACCGCAGCGCGCTCTACTTCACGGCGATGCGCCACCTGGTGCGGTATCGCTACGTGCTCACCTACCTGTTCGGCGCGAGCCCGCTCGTCGACAGTCGCTGGGGCGAGTCGCTGGCGGTGCACTCTGCCGAACCGGAGCGCTCGCTGCTCACGCATTGTGGACAATACTCCTCGAGCCTGCGGTCGAGTCCGCTCGGGTACCAGTTGCCAGAGCGCACGACGCAGGCGCTTGCCGGCGTGTGGTCCGGGCTCGACGCCTATGCGCGCGGCCTGCGCGGCGCGATCGCCGACGGGTTGCTGGCGGGTGAACGCGAGTTCTACGCGCCGGTGCGGCCCAAGACCGCCGCGGGCGGAAGCCTCGCTGCGCTGGAACGGCATGGTGTCGAGTATCTGGAGATCCGCGTGCTCGACCTCGACCC
The DNA here is from genome assembly GCA_023446865.1 of Verrucomicrobiota bacterium. Taxonomy (GTDB): domain Bacteria; phylum Verrucomicrobiota; class Verrucomicrobiia; order Opitutales; family Opitutaceae; genus CAJCBL01. The sequence goes on from JAEXPL010000141.1 coordinate 1,842, forward strand.
GTTCGCGGCAACCGGCGTTGCGCCGGAGACGCTTCGCTTCCTCGAGGCGTTCACTGTGGCGGCGTTGTTGCTGCCCGCGCGGGCGCTGACCGCGGACGACCTCGCCGAGGAGGCGCGGCTGAACACCTGGGCGACGCTGTGCTCGTGCGGCGCCGGAACCGATCACCGTGAGATCTTCGCCGCCCGCACCGGTGCGCTCTGGGCGGCGGTGCGCGAGGCCGCGGCGTTGCTCGGGCCGGAGCACGAGCGCGCGGTTGCGCACAACGCCGAGGTCTTCGCTGGTCGTGCGCCCCGGATCGTCGACCGCTTCTTCTGGGCGGCGTCGGCGGCCGGAGCGACATTGCGCGAACAGGGCCTGCGGCTCGCCCGCGGCCATCGGAAGGAGTTTTCCCATGATTGAACTCGAATCCCGTTTCGACGGCATGGAACTGTCGACGCGTCTGGTCGTCGCCGAGGCGCTGCGGCGCGGGGCGACGGTCGAGGTGCTCGACCGTTCCGACAACTTCATCCGGCTCGCCCGCGACGGGCGCGTCCACCTCGTGAAGCAGGCCACGCGCACCGCGGCCGACACCTACATCGCCGCGCTCGCGATGGAGAACAAGCAGGTGACGAAGGCGCTGCTGGAGGCGGCCGGGCTGCGCACGCCGGCCGGCCGGCTCTACGATTCGGTGACAGTGGCGCTGGCCGACTGGCCACGGGTGCGCGGCCGGGCGACGGTGGTGAAGCCGCGCAGCACCAACTTCGGCGAGGGCGTGGCGATCCTGCCCGCGAACGCGACGCCGGCGGAGTTCGAGCAGGCGGTGCGCACGGCGTTCGCGCTCGATGCGGCGGTGCTGGTCGAGGACTTCATCGCCGGGCGCGAGTTCCGGTTTCTGGTGATCGGCGGGCGGACGCGCGCGGTGTTGCACCGCGTGCCGGCGAACGTCGTCGGCGACGGCGCGCGCACGATCCGTGAGTTGGTCGCAGCGAAGAACGAGCATCCGTTCCGCGGCGAGGGCTACGTGAAGCCGCTGGAGAAGATCGTGCTCGGCGAGACGGAGCTCGCATTTCTTGCCGCGGCCGGGCTCGGGCCGGAGTCGGTGCCCGCCGCCGGGCGGCAGGTGTTCCTGCGGAAGAACTCCAACATCTCCACCGGGGGCGACAGCATCGACTGGACGGATGCGATGCCCGCCGTTTACCACCGCATCGCCGAGCGCGCGACCGCGGCGCTGGGCGCGCAGATCTCCGGCGTCGACATGATCGTGCCCGATCCGGCCGACGCGCGGCCCGAGGCCGACTACTCGCTCATCGAACTCAACTTCAACCCCGCGCTCCACATCCACGATTTCCCCGAGACGGGCGAGAACCGCCACGTCGAGCGGCCGGTGCTCGATCTGCTCGGGATTGATGCCGACCATCCGGAACCGGGCCGAATCTCGCCTGCTTGACCCTCTGGGAGGCCGCAATCCGCCGACTCTGTTCTTGCTCCTTGTGCGGCGGCGCGGTTTCTCGTCTTCCCGTGAAATACATTTTCGTCACGGGCGGCGTCGTTTCCTCTCTCGGCAAGGGCCTCACGGCGGCCTCGCTCGGGGCCCTCCTCGAGGCGCGCGGGCTGATCGTCCGGATCCAGAAGTTCGACCCGTACCTCAACGTCGACCCGGGCACGATGAGCCCGTTCCAGCACGGCGAGGTGTACGTGCTCGACGACGGTGCCGAGACCGACCTCGACCTCGGCCACTACGAGCGTTTCACCTCCGGCAAGCTCAGCCGGATGAACAGCCTTTCCTCCGGCCAGATCTACGAGGCCGTGATCGCGAAGGAGCGCCGCGGCGACTACCTCGGCAAGACCGTGCAGGTGATCCCGCACGTGACCAACGAGATCAAGAACCGCATCTACGCCGGCGGCGAGGGCGTCGACATCCTCATCACCGAGATCGGCGGCACCACGGGCGACATCGAGGGGCTGCCCTTCCTCGAGGCCATGCGCCAGTTCGCCCTCGAGGTCGGCCCGGGCAACGTCTGCTTCATCCACGTCACCCTCGTGCCGTACCTCGGCGCCGCGGGCGAACTGAAGACCAAGCCCACGCAGCAGAGCGTGGCGAAGCTGCGCGAGATCGGCATCCAGCCGCACGTGCTCGTCTGCCGTTGCGACCACCCGCTGCCGCAGGATCACCGCGAGAAGCTTTCGCTCTATTGCAACGTGCCGCCGAAGGCCGTGATCGAGGAGCTCGATGTCGAGACCTCCATCTACGAGCTCCCGCTCGCGCTGCAGAAGGAGAAGCTCGACGATCTCGTGGTCGAGATCCTCCAGCTCAACGCCCCGCCGGTGAAGAGCAACGTGTGGCAGCAAGTCGTGCGCCGCATCAAGAACCCGAAGCACCACGTGAAGGTCGGCGTCGTCGGCAAGTACATCGAGCTGCAGGACGCCTACAAATCCATCTACGAGTCGCTCTACCACGCCGGCATCGCCAACAACGCGAAGGTGGAGATCATCCGCATCGACGCGCAGGACCTCGAGCAGAAGGGTGGACTGAAACAGCTCGCCGGCCTCGACGCCATCCTCGTCCCCGGCGGTTTCGGCGACCGCGGCACGGAGGGCAAGATCGCCGCCGCCCGCTACGCCCGCGAGAACAAGGTGCCGTACTATGGCATCTGCCTCGGTCTCCAGATCGCGGTGATCGAGTACTCCCGCAACGTGCTCGGCCTGAAGACGGCCAACAGCACGGAGTTCGACCCCGACACCGAGGATCCGGTGATCGACTTCATGGACGACCAGCGCCGCATCACCGAGAAGGGTGCGACGATGCGCCTCGGCGCCTACGACTGCCGTCTCCGTCCCGGCACGCACGCTGCGAAGGCCTACGGCAAGGAGCTGATCAGCGAACGCCACCGCCACCGCTACGAGGTGAACAACCACTATGTGGAAATGCTCGGCGACGCCGGCATGGTCTTCGCTGGCGTGAACCCGCAGCGCAATCTCGTCGAGATCATCGAGCTCAAGGACCACCCGTGGTTCGTGGGCGTGCAGTTCCACCCCGAGTTCAAGTCGAAGCCCAACCAGGCCCAGCCGCTCTTCGCCGCCTTCG
>JAEXPL010000258.1 GCA_023446865.1 Verrucomicrobiota bacterium
GTGTTTTGCTATGTGCATGAGCGGTTGTGGCGGGCGAAACGGCGCGAGGCCGAGGCGCTCGCCGCGGCCCGTCTCGCCACGGAGCAACTGGAGCAGCGGGTGCGGGAGCGTACCGGGGAGCTGGAGCGGGTCGTTGCGACGTTGCAGGCCAGCGAGGCGCGGTTCAGCGGCTTGGTCGACTCTGCGATGGACGCGATTGTCAGCGTCGACGAGGCCCAGCGGATCATCCTGTTCAATCCGGCGGCCGAGCGGATGTTCGGTTATCCGGCGGCGATGATGCTCGGCGGGGCGTTGGAGCGACTGATGCCCGAGCGTTTCCGCGCCACCCATCCCGCCAAGGTGGCGCAGTTCGCCACGGCGGACCAGCCGGCGCAGATCCGCCGGGCGCCCGGGGAGCTCACTGGCCTGCGGGCGGACGGCACGGAGTTTCCGGTCGAGGCGGCGATCTCGCGGGCCGACGTGCTTGGGCACCGGGTGCTCACGGCGGTGGTGCGCGACATCTCCGCCCGGAAGGCAAGCGAGGCGGCGCTGCGGGCGAGTGAGGAGAAGTTCGCCGCCGCCTTTCGCGAGGCGCCGGTCATGGTGGCGATCACCGACCTCGAGACGGCGCGGTATCTGGATTTCAACGAGGAGCTGGTGCGCCAGTCGGGCTTCAGCCGGGAGGAATTGACCGGGCATGCTGCGGCGGAGCTGGGCTGGATCACTTGGGCGGATCGGCAGCGCCTGGTGGCGGCCCTCCAGGAGGGCGGGCGCATCAGCGGGTTGGAGCTGACCCTGAACGCGAAGGACGGGCGCACGCTTTGCGGCCTCGTGAACGGCGAGCGCATCACCATCGGCGGGCGCGTGTTCCTGCTGACGGTGACGATGGACGTGACGGAGCGGCGCCGGGCGGAGGCGGAGGTGCGGGCTGGCCGGGCGAAGCTGGAGGCGGCGCTGGAGGCGATGACCGATGCCGTGTTCATCACGGACCGCGAGGGACGGTTCGTCGACTTCAACACGGCGTTCGCCACGTGCCACCGATTCCGGAGCAAGGCGGAGTGCGCGCGGACCTTCGCGGAGTATCCATCGATTTTGGATGTGTTTTTCGCCGACGGCACACCGGCGCCGCTTGAGATGTGGGCGGTGCCGCGGGCGCTGCGGGGCGAGCAGGTGGTCAATGCGGAGTACCGGCTGCGTCGCAAGGACACCGGCGAGACTTGGATCGGCAGCTATAGTTTCGGCCCGATCCGCGACAGCGACGGGCGGATCGTGGGCGCGGTCGTCTCCGGGCGCGACATCACCGCGCAGAAGGAAGCCGATGCTGCGCTCCGCGCGAGCGAGGAGCTGGTGGCCGGGGTGTTCAACTCCATCGTGTCGCACTTGGCGGTGCTCGACGCCGATGGCACGATCATCGCGGTCAACGAGGCGTGGCGGCGTTTCACCGCCGAGAATCCGACCGCCGACGCTCTGCCGAAGGCGTGCGACGTGGGGGCCAATTACCTCGCCGTTTGCCGACGCGGTGCGGCGCTGGGCGCCGAGGGGGCGCAGGCGGCGCACGACGGGATCGTCGAGGTGCTCGCGGGCCGGGCGCCGCGGTTCACGCTCGAGTATCCCTGCCATGCCCCGCACGAGAATCGCTGGTTCATGCTCGTGGCGACGCCGCTCGGTCGGGGCGGCCGGGCGGTGGTGAATCATCTCAACATCACCGAGCGCAAGCGGGTGGAAACGGTGCTCCGGCAGCGCTTGGAGCTGCAGGACCAGTTGACGAAGATCATGGAGACGGTGCCGGGCATGGTCTTCGCGTTCCGCCTGCGGCCCGATGGCACCGCCTGCATGCCCTTCTGCACGCCGGTGGTCGTCGATCTTTTGGGCTTCCGGCCGGAGGAATTGCAGCGGGACTTCAGCCCGGCGTTTGCGCGCATGCATCCCGAGGATTTGGGGCGGGTGCAGGCCTCGATCGCCGAGTCGGCCCGGCTACTCACTCCTTGGCGGGAGACGTTGCGCATCCGACACCCCCAGAAGGGCGAACGCTGGTGTGAGGGGCATGCCAAGCCGCTGCGCGAGCCCGATGGCGGCACGCTCTGGCACGGCTTCGTGCAGGACGTGACCGAGCGCATGCAGGCCGAGGTGGCGCTGCGCCGGAGCGAGGAGCGGTTTGCCGGGATTTTCCACTCGAGCCCGACGGCGATTGCCATCTCGCGGTTGAGAGACGGCTGTTTCCTCGACGTGAATGAGGCTTTCACCCGGCTCTACGGATACGAGCGGGAGGAGCTCGTCGGCCATTCCGCGACGGAGCTGCAACTGTGGGCCGAGCCGAAGCGCGAAGTGGTCATGGCCGAGTTACGTGAGCGGCGGCGGATCCTCAATGCGCGTCTGACGATTCGCCGGAAAGACGGCGAACAGCGAGGGGTGCTGGCTTCGCTCGAACTGACGGACTTCGCCGGCGAGGCGTGCATCGTTGGCGGATTGACGGATGTGACCGAGCTGCGACGGGCCGAAGTCCAGCTGCGCGAGAGCGAGGAACGATTCCGGATGGTGGTCGAGCATGCCCCGGAGGCGATCTTCGTGCGAACCGGGGATCGCTTCACCTACCTCAACGAGGCGGCGGTGCGCCTCTTCGGGGCGGTGGCGAAGGAGGATCTGCTCGATCAGCCAGTAATCGAGCGGTTCCACCCCTCGCAGCGGGAGCAGGTCGAGCAACGTATCGGACAGATGGATGATGCTGGCGTCCTGACACCGACCTCGGACCGGCTGATGCTGCGCCTCGACGGTTCAGTGGTAGATGGCCTGCTCTCCGCGGTGCCGTTCACCTATCGTGGTCAACCCAGTGCACTGGTGTTCCTGCGTGATATCACGGAGCGGAAGCGGGCGGAGGCGGCGTTGGCCCGCACCCATCGCGACCTTGAGCTGCTCCTTGGGTCGGTTGCGGAGGGGATCCTCGGCATGGACGGCGCGGGCTGCATGACTTTCGTCAACCCCATGGCGGCGCGGATCCTCGGGTATGAGGCCGCGGAGCTGGTGGGACGCAACGGGCATGAGGTCTGGCATCACACCCGGGCCGATGGGCGGCCTTACCCCGAGGCCGAGTGTCCGATCATGAGCGTGCTGCGCACGGGCGTGCGGGTGCGGGTGGATGACGAGGTTTTCTGGCGCAAGGATGGCACGAGTTTCCCGGTGGAATATTCGGCGACGCCGGTCGAGGAGCAGGGCCGGGTGGTGGGAGTCGTGGTGACATTCAGCGACATCACCGAGCGGCAGCGGGCCGAGGCGGCGCTCCGCGAGAGCGAGGCGCGGTTCCGGCAGATCGCGGAGACGATCAACGAAGTCTTCTGGATCACGGACCCGGCGAAAGAGCGCGTGCTCTACATCAGTCCGGCGTACGAGAAGATCTGGGGTCGCACGTGCGAGAGCCTCGACCGCAACCCGCGGGACTGGTTTGCCGCGATCCACGAGGAGGATCGTTCGCGGGTCATGACGGCCGTCTTCACCAAACAGGCGACGGGGGAGTACGATGAGACCTATCGCATCGTGCGACCGGACGGTACGGTTCGCTGGGTACACGACCAAGCCTTCCCCCTGCGCGATCATGCTGGGCGCGTGTATCGCGTGCTCGGCACGGCCGAGGACATCACGGAGCGCCGCAAACTCGAGCGCCAGTACCGGCAGGCGCAGAAGATGGAGGCGATCGGCACCTTGGCCGGCGGCATCGCCCACGACTTCAACAACATCCTCGGTGCGATCCTCGGCTTCGCCGAACTGATCAAGCTGCAGGGGAATATCGGCCGAGAGACGGCATCGCATGTCGACGACATCCTGCGCGCAGCACGCCGGGCCACCGCTTTGGTACGGCAAATCCTCACGTTCAGCCGGCAGGAGAATCCGGAGCGGCGGCCGGTGCAGCTCGGGCCGATTGTGCAGGAAGCGGTCGCCCTTCTGCGCGCCTCGATCCCGACCACCATCGAGTTTGCGGTGGAGATCGCACCGGCCACCGCGACGGTCCTCGCGGAGCCGTCGCAGGTCCACCAGATCGTGATGAACCTCGGGACGAACGCGTGGCATGCGATGCGGGAGCGGCCCGGACGCCTGAGCGTCACCGTGGCCGATTGTGTGGTCGACCCGGCATTGGCGGCGTCGGTGCCCCAGCTGAGGCCCGGGCTGTACGTACGTGTTGCGGTTGGCGACACCGGGAAGGGGATGGACCGGGCGACACTGGAGCGGATCTTCGAGCCGTTCTTCACGACGAAGGCGCCCGGCGAGGGCACAGGGCTCGGGCTTTCGGTCGTGCATGGCATCGTGCAAGGCCACGACGGGGCGATCACAGTCGAGAGCCGGCCGGGGCAGGGGACGCAGTTTCAGATCTATTTCCCCGCGGCACCGGAGATCCAGCCGGCAGCGGTGGAGACAGAAACGGCGGTGCCGGCAGGCCGGGGCGAGCGGATACTGGTCGTCGACGACGAGGAAATGATCGTGCGAATCGCGACTGCCGCGCTCCAGCAATTCGGGTATCAGGTGACGGGTTTCACCGAGGTGGGCACCGCTTTGGCGGCGGTGCGGCAGGACCCGACGGCCTTCGACCTGCTCTACACCGACCAGAACATGCCGGTGATGACTGGGGTGGATTTTGCGCGGCGAGCGCATGAACTTCGCGCGGACCTGCCGGTGCTGCTCGCGACGGGCTTCAGCGCCGAGTTGACGCCGGACAAGGTGCACGCGCTGGGAGTCGCCGAAATACTTCTGAAACCGGTGGCCGTGCCGATGTTGAGAGCGGCGGTGCGGCGTGTGCTTGACCGGAGGAACTCCCATTCATCATGAAAACGATCCTCATCATTGACGACGACGAGATGTTCCGGAAGGCGTTGGGCCTCACCTTGACGGAGCTGGGCTACAAGGTGGTTGAGGCGACCAACGGCAAGGAGGGGATGGAAGCGTACGCGCGGCAACTGGTTGATCTGATCATGGTCGACCTCATCATGCCCGAGAAGGAGGGCATCGAGACGATCATCGATATCCGGAAATCGCAGCCGTCGGTGAAGATCTTGGCGATGTCGGGCGGAGGGCGGGGCAGCGCCACGGGCTACTTGCTGGCCGCGAAGGCCTTCGGGGCGGATCGGATGTTGGCGAAGCCGTTTGCCAACGACGAGCTGCTGGCCGTGCTGCACGAACTGCTGCCGTAGGAGGCGGCGTGGACAACGCGCCGTTACGGGCGCGGGGCCGGAGGATGAGAAGAGCTGCGCTTGGCGAGCAAGTCGGCAGACAAGGATCGAGGCGGCGGCGCGAGCAGGCAGGTCCTCGGGGCGGTGGGCGGAACGGCGTTGTTATTCGGAACCAGTCGGCCCGGTGGTCGCGACAGGACCAGTGTCGAGCATCACGCTGCGCTGGTGAGGCCGAAGAAAGGGGACTTCGCTTCGGTCGCCTTGTTGGGGTGGAGTGCGGGAAGGAACCAGATTGACGAACGGAACTACCGGAGCTGTCGCGCGCCAGGATCCACTGGGAGGCTCCGGGGGGAGCGGACCAAAAGAAAACCCCGGCTTGCGGCCGGGGCGGAGGCGATGCGAGTAGCGGTTACCGTCACTTTACGGCGGGAGCCGGGAGGCCGATCTCCTCGTGGACGGCCTGCAGCAGGCCCTGAAGCGTAAACGGCTTGTCGACAACGCGCACGGCGTGCTTTCCGGTCTTGAGGAAATCGGGGAGGTCCTCCCGGTATCCAGTGATCAGCAACACCTTGGTTTCCGGGTGATGATGGTGGATGGCGGAGACGATCACCGAACCGTTCTGGTCGGGCATGTGATAGTCGCAGACCACGCCCTTGAACTTGTCGCGCTCGAGGAAGTGGAGGGCTTCGTCGGTGCGGGTGGTGGAGGTGACGTCGTAGCCGCTGGCCTGCAGGATGCGGCTGGTGGCCTTCAGGGCAACGATGTCGTCGTCGACAACGAGGAGCTTCTTTTGCATCGCGGAGGGGAGTATGGAGTCGGGCGCGACCGCGTCGAGCCTTCAGGTTGGGCGAACGTGGATTTCGCGTGGCTTGGCGGACGGGCGCGTGGCCCGTGCGGGTGGATGCAGCGGCAGGGCCTGAATGCGGGCGGGCGGGGAAGCCGCGGGCGCCCCCGCGGTTCACACGCCGGTTCCCGGCGGCATGGGGGCCGCACCGCGGAAACCGTAGGGTGAAGTCCCGGCCGGTTGTCTCTCAAGCGGTTGGGCTGGAGCGCCGATATCAAGGCAACACGCCCGCCATGGCCACGATCGCGATTCCCCACTACTTCGATGTTGTTGCAGCGCTGGAGAAGGCGTCGCTCGAAATGTCCCGCGATGCGGGCCTGGGTCTGAGCGTCTCGCCGAACCGCTACCTGCTGCCACTGCAGAAGCGCATGGAGTTCTCGTTCGCGAGGTTGGGCGACCGAAAATGGCAATTGCGAGTCGCCGTCGAGAAAGTTGGCGGAGAGACGAAAAGCTCAGCCTTTCGGATCCAGTTGTGGATGCCCGGCGGCGGAGTGAAGGATGAGGTGGTGCACCTCACGAATTCCGAACAACTCGCCGACCTCGGCCTGCGGTACGCCGAGACAATCACCTCGGTGGCGGCGGAGCCGGAGCCTGCACTCGCGTAGGCCGAGTGTTCTCGTTGCCGACGAACGGCGAATGCCGAAGGGCCTCGCCGCGCCGCCAACGGATGGCCGCTTAGCATGGCAGGGGCGGAGGCCTCGTTTTTGACCGCGACTCTCGGCGCCCGATTGGCTGGATCCAGCACGGGCGACACCCCGAGTCTTCGACGTCTGTGGACAAAGAAAAACCGCACGGCCGTTGAGCCGTGCGGTTTGGGAAAGATCGGTCGGGGACCGGATTACTTCTTCTTGGCTCCGGCGAGCACGTCGTTCACGAGGGCCTGAGTCTGGTCCATGCGATTGGCGAGCATGTCGGTGAAGCGCTGGATCTCGAACTCGGCATTGCGCTTGTCGATGCGGGCCTGTTCGAGGTCGAGCTTGGTCTTCATCGCCTCGGCTTGGGCATTGTCGCGGGCGGCGCGGACGGCGAGGATGTCGGCCTGGAGCTTCACGATCTGGGCCTGGAGCTTCTTGGAGGAGGCGTTGGCCGCTTCGGTGTCGGCGATCAACTTGCGGTACTTCTCCTCCTTCTCGTTCTTGATCTTCTCGAGGGCTTTCTCGATTTCGTCCTGGCGCTTGGCTTTCTCGATCGCGGCCAAACGTTCGGCTTCCTCCTGGAGGGCCTTCTTGCGGGCTTCCTCTTTGATGGATTCCTGGCGGGCCTTCTCCGCGCTCACGGCGGCGGCATGCTCCTTCTCGGCCACGTGGGCCTTGTAGAAGAAGACGAAAACCGCGAAGAGGATAACCGGCGGGATAACGATAAACAGACGTTTCATGGTCGGTGGTAGGTCGGGGTTGCTCAGCTCTTCGCAGCGGCCGCGGCGGCCTTCAGGCGATCAGATTCGAGTTTCTCGAGCTTTTGGAGGAGTTCCCTCAGGCGCTTCTCGTTGGCCTGGGCCTTGGCGACATACTCGGCGATGGACTTCTTTTCGTCGCGCATGCTCTTGATCGCCTCGTCGGCGGACTTCTGGGCCTCCTTCTCCTTGTCGAAGGACTCGGTGAGATCGGTGACGACGTTCTTGTAGCGGGTGGCCTCGCGGGTGGCGAACTCGAGGTTGTACTGGAGCTCCTCAAGATACTTGGCCTCGGCGTCCTTACGCTCCTTCTCGGCCTTTTCCTCGGCCTTCTTGCGCTCGGTGTCGAGCCGACGCTGCTCGACGGCGATCTTGTTCTTGCGCTCGATCTCTTCGTTCTTGCGGACCTGCTCGAGGCGGTCGGCTTCCTTCTTTGCGGCGATCTTCGCCTCAAATTCACCGCGCGACTGCATGTAGAGGAAGACGAACAGGATCAGGAACGCCAGCGGCGCCAACCAGATGTAACCTTTTTTCATGTTAGTAAATAGGAGAGGGGTGAAGGGTCAGGATTTGGCGGCCGGAGCGGCGCCCTCGGGGGTGCGACTGCGGATGATTTCGACCGCCTCTTGGAGGATCTTCCGAACGCGATCGAGGTCGCGCTTGTCGTTGTCGGATGACTTCTCGGCGATGCCGAAGAACTCGAGTGCGAGCTCGTAGTTGCGCTGCTCGAAGTTTGCGGTGGCGAGGAACAGCGCGGCCTTGCCGGGCTTCTTCAGGCCGCCCTTTTTCCACGCGGTGGTGGCGACGGCGAGGCCCTCCTTGTACTTGCCGTCATACCAGAGGTACTGGGCGAGTTGGTAGTCGAGGTTGCCGGTCTTGAAGCGCTTGCGGGCGGAGTCGAGGATGGTGCGGACCGCATCTTCGCGGCGGAGGTTCTGCATGCAGACCGAGACGAGCTCCCAGTTGTCCTCGTTGTCTTCGACCTTGCCCGACTTGATCCAGCTTTCGAGCAATTGGCTGGCGCGGCTGAACTCCTCCAGGCGGTAGTAGAGGCCGAAGACGTTCATGTAGTCGGCCGGCTGGTTCTGGAAGCCGTTGGCCTGCGCGCGCTGGTAGGTGAGAATCGCGCGGATCGCCTGGTCGGAGCTGAGATAGGCCTGCGTGAGCTGGAGCCAATAGTCCTTCTTTTCCGGGAATTTCCGGATGAACATCTCGAAGGTCTCGGCGGCATCGGCGTTCTTGCCGGCCTCCTGTTGGGCGGCGAAGAGGAGAATCCACGCCTGATCCTTCGGCTCGATCGAAAGGCGGACGAGCTTCAACGAAGCTTCGTAGGACTTCTGGTATTCCTTGAGGAAGTAGAGGCAGTTCGCGTACAGCTCCATCGCGTCGGTGTACGGCCCCATCTTGTCGGAGTCGCCGAGGACGGGCTCGGGGGTCGCGGCAAACCACGCATTGAGCCGGTCGCGGGTCTGGCCGAGGCGTATCTCGCGGTGCTTCTCGTCGCTGGTCGTGCCGGCGTCCTGCATGTAGAGCTGGCAGAGCGCGAGGCTGAGACCGAGGGTTTCGCCCGGCGGGAAATAGCCACCGGAGATCGACTGCTCAACCACCGGGATCGCCTTGATGGCCTGGCCGGAGCGAATCATGAGGTTCGCGCGGAGGCGGTTGGTGTAGGCGAGATCGTAGTCCTTCAGCTTCAGACGGCTGATGATGTCCTCGATCTTGCGGAGCAGTTCCGGATAGGTGGAGGGATCGTCGGCCTTGAGGGCATCCTTAAGTTTGCCCAGCTCATCCGAGAGGCCTTGGCTCAGTTCGGGCGGAGGGGTCGCGGCTTGAGCGCGCGCGGAGGTCGGGAGCAGCACGCTACCGGCAAGAATGGCGGCCAGACACAGACTGGTTCCGGCTTGCTGCAGGCGGCTGGGCCGGGAGGGGCGGGAAGAGGGCATGGCGTCAGTTGCTGAGCTTGAAGGGGAACATCTGCTGCATGCGGGTGGTGACCTTGCGGCCGTCCTTCATGCCCGGCGTGAATTTCCACTGCATGACGGCGTCGAGGCAGGGCTTCTCGAAATCCTTGTGGGTCGAGGAGACGACCACGGCATCGGCGACCTCACCGGTGGAGGTGACGATGAACTGGACGGTGCAATCGCCGCTGACGCCCTGGCGCTTGAGCTCGAACGGATAGCGCGGCGCCATCTGCGAACGGGCCTGGGGCTTCTTGTCGAGCTTGTTGAGGTCGACGAAGTCCTTGAACTTGTTCGTGTCGAGCGCGCGGGTCTGCTTGCTCGGCGGGTTCCAGTTTTGCGACTCGGCTTTCGGTGCCACCGGCGGGGTGGGCTTGATGACCGTGGTGATGTCGCTGACGCCGACGGTGTTCATCGGCTCGGGGAGCGAGGCGGCCGAGGAGTCGCCGCTGTTGTCGGAGTCGGAGGAGTCCTTGTTGTCGTCCTCGGTCGTTTGCTCATCCTCGGGCGGTTTCACTTCCTCGGGCTCCGGAGTGAAGTCGATCGCGGTGACGGCGATCTGCTGGTCATCGCCGGCTTGGGCGGGGCCGTGTTTCTTGGCCATGTCGAACAGCTCGCCACCGAAGAGGACGCCGCTGTGCAGACCGGCAGAAACCAGCACACCAATGATAATGTCGATTCGTTTCATGACGGCCCTTATTGCTGGCGGACAGAGTTCTTGGCCATGGGATCGAAGGTCACCTTGTTGATGCCCGCTCGGCGGGCCTCATCGATGACGATAATCGCTTTTCCGAATTGAGCGCCAACCTCGCCTTCGATGACGACTTTGGGGTCAGCAGACTGCACCTTGTGACCCTTGAGACGGACGAGCAGATCGTCGATCGAGACACGTTCCTTGTTCCAGAAATAGTCGCCGGCGGTGTCGATGGAAACAGTCACCGGTTTGTCGGGCTGAACAAGGTCTGGCACGATCGGACGGCTGTCCGCTGATGGCAGCTCGACCTGAATGTGCTTATTCTTGTTCATGGTGAGCATGACCAAGACGAAGGCCGCCATCAGGAACATGATGACGTCGATCAGCGGAATGATCTCGATTCGAGCCTTCTTCCGGACTGTTTGCTTCACTTTCATCGTAGGACGTGGCTGCGGCGGACGGGCGAATTAGGAGGACCTTCCGCCACCCGACGGAAGCTTGTGCGAAATGTAGACAGTGACCTTCTTCGGCGCCTTGCGGATCTCATTGAAGACCGACATGGCTTGGCCCCAGTTCGCGTTCTGATCGAAGTTGATGAGGATCGTCGGGCTGTCCTGACCGCTGTACTCGACGAGCTTGATGATGAAGTTATCCCACGTGATCGGGTCCTTGTTCCAGCTCATCTTGCCATCGGTCTCCAAACTGAGCGTCACGGCACGGTTTGGATCGACGTCGGTGCCGCTCTTGGCCTCGTTGAGGACAATGCCGCTGGCACCGTTGTTCTTGCTCATGGAGAGCGTGAACAACACGAAGGTGGCCAGCAGGAACATGATGACGTCGATCAACGGGATGACGTTGATCGTGGCCTTTTTCTTGGAGCCTGAGCCCCCTCCGCCTCCTCCGTGCATGGTAAGTGAAAGTTAGGATTGAACGAATGTACCGTGGGACTGCGGGGAACCGGAGCTCAGCGCTCCGCGTTCACGCTGCCGGACTTTTTAACCATGATCTCGAGCGCGTTGCCGGCGTCTTCGACATCGTGGCGGGCATTTTCCCAGCGGGCGTTGAGATAGTTGAAGGGGAGCAGGCCGATGACGGCGATTGCGATACCGCAGGCGGTGGCGATCAGGGCCTCGGCAACACCACCGGTGATCTTCGAGGCGGCGGAGGCGATGTCGCCCTCCATCGAGCCGAAGGTGGTCATCATGCCCGTGATCGTGCCGATGAGGCCGAGGTACGGGGCGGCGGTGATGCAGGTGTCGAGGGTCGGCATGCCCTGGCCGAAGCGGTTGAGCTCGGCGCTGGAGCTGCGGATGAAGGCGTTCTGCATCGACGTGTCGCGATGGGTCAGGGTGTAGACCATGATCCGGGCGATGAAGTCGTTCGTCGTGCGACCGAGGGCGATGGCGCCGTCGGCGTCGCCGGCTTCGACCTTCTCGAGCATGCGCTCGACCACCTCGGCGTTGCGGGCCTTCATTTCACGCAGGGTGAAGATGATGCGCTCGGTGACAACCGTGACACCGACAAGCGACGTGATGAGGATGGGCCACATGATGTAGCCACCGTCGTGGAAAAGCTCCATCGGGGTCTTACCCATCAGGAAGGCGAGAGGCAGGTTCATGATCATAGGTTTTGAGGAGTTCGAGGATTGTTGAGAGAGGCGAGGGGAAAGAAAGCAGGCGGCCGACACAGCCGAGGTTAGGAGCAGATCTTAAGAGGTAATTAGGCGCTTTTCTTTCGCGAGAAAGGGGAAGGGGTGGAAATTAGGGGGAACGCCGCGGAGGGCTGGACTACTTCAAGCGGGCATCAGCGGGATGCGGGAGACGCTTTTGAGGGGCGGCGTGGGAGCAGGGGAATGGGCCGTGTGTAGAGGGGAAATGTGGGAGAGTGGAGGGAGAGGCGGGTGAGTTCGGAGAGCGTGGAACGGCTTGTCAAAGGCAATTCTTCGATGGTGGCAGGTTTGGCCTGCTGTGACGATAGAGCGGCCGGGGATTTCACCGCATAGGGGCCACGGGCGGTACTGGTGGCGTGGGCCCTGGGATACGTCGGGGATGGGGGGCGCGACGCTTTTGGTTTGGCGCGGACGGGTGGGCCGCTCACGGTGCCGGCATGAGCCAAGAACCCGTCGAGTTTTTCCACCGGCAGCGTCGCGAGATGGTCGAGGAGAACGTGCCCGGCGAGGGGTGGTTGCGCTGGCTCTACAGCAGCTCGATCAGCGGCCAGGTGGCGCTGCATGTCCTGGTCAAACGCGCCCTCTTCACCTGGTGGTACGGGCGCAAGATGGACCACCCGCGCAGCGTCCACCGCGTGCTGCCGTTCATCGTCGATCACGACCTTGATGTCGACGAGTTCGCCAAGAGCGCGATGGCGTACAAGACCTTCAACGAGTTTTTCTACCGCAAGCTCAAGGACTCCGCCCGTCCGATCCACCCCGATGCCGCCAGTGCAATCCTGCCGGCCGACGGGCGACACCTCGTGTTTCCCAACGTCGACGATGCCGACGGGTTCTACGTGAAGGGCGACCGGTTCGAACTCGACGAACTGCTCGGGGGCGAGCTCGTGGCGAAGCAGTTTGCCGGCGGTGCGATGGTCATCTCGCGTCTCGCGCCGGTCGACTACCACCGTTTCCACTTCCCCTGCACCGGCACGCCGGGGCGGGCGAGCGAGATCAAGGGGCCGTTGTTCTCCGTCAACCCGATCGCGCTGCGGCGCAACGTCCGCTACCTCGTCCAGAACAAGCGCATGGTCACGCTCCACGACACCGCGCGCTTCGGCACGGTGGCGATGATCGAGGTGGGGGCCACCTGCGTGGGTGGCATTCGCCAGACCTATGTGCCCGGCGCGCCGATCAAGAAGGGCGAGGAGAAGGGCCTCTTCCGCTTCGGCGGCTCGTGCGTGATCACGCTGTTCCAGCGCGATCGGATCGTCTTCGACGCCGACCTGCGCGAGCAGAGCATCAACTTTGTCGAGACCTACGCGAAGATGGGCGAACGTCTCGGCGTGGCGGCGCATTGAGCGGATTGGTGCCGACGAGAGTCGAGCGTCGAGGGACGAGCGCCGAACCGTCGTTGATCGCCCGGGTGTCGACTGTCGGCTCGGTTTCCGCCCGGCTGGCCGCTCTCGTTGCTCATCGGCTCGACGGTCGATTGGCTGATCGCGGCTGGGCGGGCGGGTTTCCGCCTTGCTCCGGTCGCCCCGGGCGACGGGAATCCGCGGCGTTCGATCCCCCAGCCGTTTGCCCGGGTGGCGGAATTGGTAGACGCAACGGCCTTAGGAGCCGTTTCCCGCAAGGGAGTGCAGGTTCGAGTCCTGTCTCGGGCACCATCCCTAGCTCGCGTTGCTCGTGAGCTTCGGATGGCACGCCGCGCCGGTCATGGTCCGCAACGAGACGCCGCGGCGATGCATCACGGGGCGAGTTTCCCGGTCGCGTGCTTGAAAACCCACCGGAGTTTCGTCCCCTGCCATCCTCGCCATGAAAGTCAGCAAACTGCTTCACACCCGGATGCGCGTGAACGACCTCGAGCGCTCCGTGAAATTCTACCAGGACGCCCTCGGGCTCGAGGCCTCGCGCCGCTTCCTCTCCCCGCGCGGCGCCCAGCTGGTTTTTCTCAAGACGCCGAACAGCGACGAGGAGATCGAGCTTTGCCAGATGCCGGCCGGCGCCGAGTCCGTGCGCGTGCAGCCCGACCTCATGCACCTCGCCTTCGAGGTGGAGAATCTCGAGGCGTTTGCCGCGGAGTTGGCGAAGAAGGGCTTCGCGCTCTCCGACGGCCCCACCAAGACCGGCTCGGGCTCGGTGATCGCGTTCATCGACGCACCCGAGGGCTACGAGGTGGAGCTCATCCAGCACGCGAAGTGACCGCAGCGCGCCCGCCGCCGGGCTCGTTCGCGAACCGGAAAGGTCGTGGTGATCACGCCGCCTGGGCTTGGTTGGCGCGCATTCGGACCTCGACGACGGGGCGTCACTCGCGTTGTCCCTAACTTATGTCCGCTTCCTCCCGCCCGAAGATCGTTGTCCTGAGCGGCGCCGGCATGAGCGCGCCGAGCGGCTTGGCCACGTTCCGCGACGCCAACGGCCTCTGGGCCAACCACCGCGTCGAGGACGTGGCGACACCGGAGGCGTGGCGGCGCAATCCGGAGCTCGTGCTCGAGTTCTACAACCAGCGACGCGCCCAGGCCTGCGCCGCGCAGCCCAACGCCGGTCATCTTGCCCTCGCCGCGCTGGAGCGGCGCTACGAGGTGGTGATCGTCACGCAGAATGTCGACGACCTCCACGAACGCGCCGGTTCGACCCGCGTCATCCATCTCCACGGCGAGCTCACGAAGGCGCGCAGCACCGCCGACGAGTCGCTGGTCTATGACATCGGGGTGAAGCCGATCCGGCTCGGCGACCGCTGCGCCGCGGGCAGCCAGCTGCGGCCGCACATCGTCTGGTTTGGCGAGGAGGTGCCGCTGCTGGAGACCGCGGCCGAGGAATTCGCCGGTGCTGCGAAGGTGCTCGTCGTCGGCACATCGCTGCAGGTGTATCCGGCGGCCGGGCTCGTCGTTCACGCGCCGGCCGACGCGGAGAAGATCCACGCCGACCTGCGCACCGACCACTGCCCCTGCGGCTTCCGCGCCCTCGCCGGCTCCGTCGAGCAGACGTTGCCGGCGCTGGTCCGCGAGTGGTTGGAGTGAAACAAAAGGCCACCGGCCGCGAACGACCGGTGGCCTCGAAGTCGCGCGGCGGCGTTCAGGCCGTCTTCTGCTCCGTGGCCTTCGGTGCGCGGGTGAAGAACGCGAGCACGGCGGCGACCAGCAGCATCACCGCGCAGATCTTGTAGGCCATGGCGTAGGAGCCGAAGAAGTCGCGGATCATGCCGCCGTAGCGCGAGCCGAGCACGCCGGCCACGCCGAAGCCGGTGAAGACGAAGCCGTAGTTCACGCCGAGGTTGCGCACGCCGTAGTAGTCGGCCGTGGCCGCCGGCATGAGGGTGAAGATCGTGCCGTAGCACAGGCCGGTGAAGGCCGCGCCGAAGACGATCAGCGCCGGCGTGTTGTAGCTCGCGAAGAGCGCCATGTTGACCGCCTGCAGAAGGAACGCGAGGAGCATGGTCTGCGTGCGGCCCAGCCGGTCGGATACATAGCCGGCGAGGATGCGCCCGAGGGTGTTGAACGCCGCCAGCACCATCGCGCCGACCGAGGCGACATCCCACGCCGCCTGCTCCTTGGCGATGATCGCGACGTTGGAGATGAGCATCAGGCCCGCGGCGGCCGCGAGCACGTAGATCAGCCAGAGCAGGTAGAACTGCGGGGTGCGCAGCATCTCCGGCCAGTCGCGGTCGCGTCCCGCCACCGCGGCCGGGCGGGGCGTACCGGCGGCGGGGGCCGCGGCGGCCGGGCGGAAGTCGGCCGGGGGATTGGCGAGGATGAGCGAGAAGAGCTGGATCAGCACGAAGGCGCCGACGCCGAGACAGAGGAACGTGTTTTCGATGCTCGTGCGCGCGAGCAGCCACTGGGTGAGCGGCGAGACGTAGATCGCGGCCGTGCCGACCCCGGCGACGACGAGGCCGGTGATCAGGCCCTTGCGCGCGGGCGGGAACCACTTGATCGCCGCGGGCGTCGTCGCCGAATACCCGAGACCGATGCCGATGCCGCCGAGCACGCCGAAGGTGAGCGCCATCGTGAGCGGGGTGTGGGCGAAGGCCGAGGCGGCCAGGCCGGCGCCCCAGAGCAGGCCGCCGAGCTGCGCGACGCGGCGCGGCCCCATCTTGTCCTGCGCGCGTCCGGCGAAGATCATCATCACCGCGAACGCGGCGGTGCAGACCGCGAAGGGCAGGCCGGCGTCGGCCTTCG
>JAEXPL010000280.1 GCA_023446865.1 Verrucomicrobiota bacterium
GGGCCCCCCCGCCCGCGGGCCGAGCCCCACCGAAAACCCGCATCCCGCACCCCGATGAAACAACCCCGACCCGACCGACGTCTCGCCCCCGCCTGCGCCGCCGTGCTTGCTGCCGCGGCCGCACTCGCCCTCCCCACCACCCTCCCCGCCCAGGAACCGGGCGGCACCACCGCCACCGCGCCCCAGTCCACCGGCACCCTCACCGGCCGGGTGGTCGACGCCGCCTCCGGCAACTACCTCGAGGGCGCCGACATCATCGTCGTCGGCACCAGCCTCAAGGCCGCCGCCGCCCGCGACGGCTCCTTCACCATCGCCGGCGTGCCCACCGGCGAGCAGACCGTCCTCGTGAGCTACATGGGCATGGATGCCTTCAAGGCCACCGTCACCGTCGAGGCCGGCGCCGCCGCCCGCCTTGAGGCCAAGCTCACCTCCGAGATCGTCCGCCTCGAAGACTTCACCGTCACCGGCACCCGCGAGGGCATGGCCCAGGCCGTCGCGCTGCAGAAGGTGTCCGTGCAGACCAAGCTCGTCGCCGCCGCCGACCAGTTCGGCCCGATCAGCGAGGGCAACGTCGGCGAGTACCTGAAGTTCCTCCCCGGCGTCACGATCGACTACAACGTGAACGACGCCCGCGGCGTCTCCCTGCGCGGCCTCTCCACCGCCTTCACCATCGTCGCCGTCGACGGCACCCCGATGGCCGGCGCCTCCTCGGTCGACCTCACCCGTCGCTTCGAGTTCGAGCAGATCGCGATGAACAACGTCGAGACCACCGAGCTCTTCAAGACCGTGACCGCCGACATTCCGGCGAGCGCGACCGGCGGCTTTGTGAACTTCGTCACCAAGAGCGCCTTCGACCACGATGAGGTCCAGCGCCTCACCTACGACATCTCCCTCGGTGGTCCGGGCAGCAACTACAAGCTGTTCAAGGAGACCGGCGGCGTCTGGGGCACCTCCAAGCACGCCACCGTCCGCCCGAGCTACGAGCTGAACTTCTCCCGCAAGATCACCGACAAGATCGGCCTCAACCTCAACTACCGCTCCTCCGACAAGTACGACGACGCCCCCCGCACCATCGAGAACTGGACGCTCAGCGGCACCACGGCGACGCTCGGCTCCTACACCGTGCAGGACGAGCAGAAGCTCACCCACCGCGAGTCCCTCGCCGGCAAGGTCGACTTCAAGATCTCCGACAGCACCAAGCTCTTCGTCGCCGGTTCCTGGAACAAGTACGACCTGCTCTTCACCCAGCGCGGCCTCGTCTTCAACCTCGGCTCCAACGCCACCCTCAGCGGCATCTCGGAGGTCTCGGTCACCTCCGGCACCTCCGGCACGCGCACGGTGCAGAACTCGATCCTGCAACGCCGCAAGTACGGCGACACCTACCACTTCAACGGCACGCTCGAGCACAAGTTCGGCGACGAGTCCGTCCTGCGCATCACCCCGTACTGGTCGATCGCCGACGGCTACTACGCCGACACCGAGTTCGGCTACATCTCGGGCAACGCCACCATCACCTACTCGGCCTCGTCCTCACCGTTCAACCAGGTCATCCTCGGCAACATCTACGACCTCACGAAGGCCCCCACGGTGACCCTCGTCAAGGGCACGACCGTCACCCCGGTCGACTACCTCCGCGACCTCGGCAACTACAGCTACACCAACTCCGGCACCTCGCTGCAGTCCCGCCCGTGGCGCGCCCGTGACATCAAGGACGGCATCAACGGCAGCTACCAGCGCGACATCTCCACCGCGTCGCTCCCGATCAAGCTCGATGTCGGCTTCGCCTTCGACAACGTCTACCGCCGCATCTACAAGCCCGACTTCCGCGGCGCCACCGTCGGCGCCACCACCAGCACCGGCAGCGCCCTCCGCGCCCTCGCCGACGACAACTACGTGAGCGACGTCGCCTTCGGGTTCGGCCCCATGCAGACGATCGATCCCTACAAGCTCTGGGCCGCCAACTCCACCCGCGGCCTCGCCTTCAACAACTACGAGAGCTACCGCTTCGAGGAGGACAACGTCGCCGGCTACGCCCGCTTCGACGTCAACCTCACCCCCGACCTCCTCGCCGTCGCCGGCGTGCGTTGGGAGCAGCGCAAGATCGACGCCATCACCGACCGCGTGACCGGCAGCCGCCCGACCTATGGCGAGACCAACCTGAAGTACGACGACTTCTACCCGTCGGTGACCTTCAAGTACACTCCGCGCAAGTTCCTCACCTTCCGCGGCGGCTTCTCGCAGACGGTCGGCCATCCCGACTACACCGACCTCGTCACCTCGGTGCAGCAGGAGACCAGCGCGAGCGCCAACGACGGCGCGATCACCCTCGCCGATCCGAACCTGAAGCCCTACTCGGCCATCAACTTCGACCTCGGCGCCGACTACTACATCGGCAGCACCGGCGTCGTCGGCCTCACGCTCTTCCACAAGACGCTCGACGACTTCATCGCCAACCGTTCGATGAGCGCCGAAGAGAAGGCCGCCTACGCCACGCTCCTCGGCGTCAACGCCGCCGACTACAGCGCCGCCTCCATCACGGTGAACGGCAAGTCGGTCGTCTATCGCGGCTTCGAGCTCACCTACGCCCAGAACCTGAGCTTCCTGCCGAAGCCGTTCAACGGCTTCGATGTCCAGGCGAACTACAGCTACACCGACGTCAACTCCAACGACCTCGACACGAAGTACTCGGCCCTGCGCGCCGTGTCGCCGCAGACGTTCAACCTCATCGTCGGCTACCGCATCGGCCGCTTCAAGGCGGCTGTCACCAACAACTGGGTGAGCGAGGCGCTCTACGGCGGCTTCGTGAACACCTCGTACTTCGCCGGCACGGGCGACAACCGCCTGCTCCGCATGAAGGACGAGAAGTGGACCACCGATGTGAAGCTGGAGTACAGCCTCAACAAGTTCCTCTCCGTCTACGTCCTGGCCCGGAACATCTTCAACACCGGCCGCGACGAGTTCTTCCAGGGCTACACCACGGCCAAGCAGGACATCCGCCTGCCGATGCGCTACGGCGAGTTCGGCGAGCCCTACTACACGTTCGGCATCCGCGGCACCTTCTAATTGGTTGTTTGTACGCACGGCCCGGGGCCGAAATGCCCCGGGCTGTTTTTCGCCCACCTTCCCACACCACTCGTTTGCAGGAGCCTGCTCGCAGCCGATCTTCCTCCCGTCGCCTCCGAACAGCCTCCGCTTCGCCCTTCCTCCGCTTTCCGCCATGAACATTCCCGTCAATCCGCTCGCCCGCATCGCCGCCGCGCTCCCCCCCGAGGAACTGCGCGCCCAGTTCCTCGTGTCCGGACTCTTCGTCCCCGGTGAACTCCATCTGCGCTGGTGGGAGACCGACCGTACCATCGTCGGCGGCATCGTGCCCGCCGCGACCCCGCTGGCGTTGACCAATCCCACCGAATTGCGCGCCCAGTATTTCCTCGAGCGCCGCGAGGCCGGTGTGATCAACCTCGGCGGCGCCGGCACGATCACCGTCGACGGCGTCGCGCACCCGCTCGCCAAGTGCGATGCGCTCTACCTCGGCCGCGGGGGCAAGGAGGTCGTGTTCGCCTCCGCCTCCGCCGCCGACCCGGCCAAGTTCTACTTCCTCTCGTACCCCGCTCACGCCGCCCACCCGACCAAGCTGGTCCCCTTCGCGGCGATGACGCCCACCCGGCTCGGCACCCGCGAGAACGCCAACGAGCGCACCATCTACAAGGCCATCCATGCCGCCGCCGTCGACACCTGCCAAGTCGTGATGGGCTTCACCCGCATGGAGACCGGCAGCGTGTGGAACACCATGCCGCCGCACACCCATTCGCGCCGGTCCGAGGTCTACCTGTATTTCGACCTCCCCGACAACCAGGCGGTCTTCCACTTCATGGGCGCGCCGCAATCCACGCGCCACCTCGTGCTGCGCAACCTCGATATCGTGCT
>JAEXPL010000298.1 GCA_023446865.1 Verrucomicrobiota bacterium
CCTGCGCCACGGCGATGAGGGCGGGCATGCCCTTCCCTTCGACGTAGAGGCGGCGGACCATGTGGCCGGGGCCCTTCGGGGCGACCATGATGCAGTCGACGTCCTTCGGGAGCTTGATCAGGCCGAAGTGGATCGCGAGGCCGTGGGAGAAGAGGAGGCACTTGCCCTTGGTGAGATTGGGAGCGATGTCCTGCTCATAGACGCCGGCCTGTTTCATGTCCGGGAGGCCGACCATGATGACGTCGGCGCGGCGGACGGCCTCGGCGGTGTCGAGGACCTCGAAACCCTTCTCCTCGGCCACAGCGCGGGACTTGGAGCCCGGATACAGGCCGATGACGACCTTGCAGCCGCTGTCCTTCAGGTTCAGCGCATGGGCGTGGCCCTGGGACCCGAAGCCGAGGATGGCGAGGGTCTTGTTCTGGAAGATGCCGAGATCGGCGTCGGAGTCGGTGTAGACTTTGGCAGGCATGGTGAAAACGGGTTCGGGCTTACGGGTTCAGGGTTTTTCGTTGGAGAAGCGGTGGCAGGCGGGACGGGCCGGAGGCTCAGCGGCTGAGGGCGAGCTTGCCCGTGCGGGCGAGGTCGATGATGCCGAACTGGGCGACGAGATCGAGGAAGGCGCCGGTCTTGCCGCAATCGCCCGTGATCTCGATGATCACGTTGTCCTTGGCGACGTTGATGATCTTCGCGCGGAAGATGTCGCAGATCTGGAGGATCTCGGAGCGCGACTGGCCGTCGGCCTTCACCTTCACGAGGATGAGCTCGCGTTCGACCGCCTGACCGGCCGAGAAGTCGGTGACCTCGACCACGTTGACGAGCTTTCGCAGCTGCTTGGTGATCTGGTCGAGCGTCTCGTCGTCGCCCTTGACGATCGTGGTGATGCGCGAGAGCGCCGGGTCGTGGGTCGGGGCGACGTTGAGCGAGTCGATGTTGAAGCCCCGCCCGCTGAACATTCCGGCCACGCGCGCGAGAACACCGAACTTGTTTTCAACGAGAGCGGAAAGCGTGTGTCGCATGGTGGCGTGGTCCGGGTCGCGTGGCGGGAAGAGTACTGTGCGTGAAGCGGTTGGGCGGCCGCCGCAGACCAGCGACCGGAAATGGTCCGCGGATGTGAACCGACGCCCCCGCCCGTGGTCAATGCCGTTTAGAGGTGAACCACTCACCTCGTCCGCGGCATTAAGTTCGCCTTCCACCCCCGCTGCAGCGCGCCAATCGGCTGGCCGCCGCACGCCCGCCGCCCAGCTTGACATCAAACCATCAGTCTCGTCCGTCCCCATCCCCGCCATGTCCACCCCCGCGTTCCCCTCCCCGCCCGGCCCCGCGTTCGACTTCCGCCGCGCCCGCCTGCGTGGCGTCAACCTCGGCGGTTGGTTCAGCCAAGTCGACGACCTCTACTCGAAGGACCCCGCCCGCAACCCCGGGCTCCACGCCCACCTGCGCACCTTCCTCGGGCCCGCCGACTTCGTGCAGATCCAGCGTTGGGGCTTCAACCACGTGCGCCTGCCGGTCGACTACTACAACGTCTTCCATCGCGACACCCTGGTGCCGGATACCACCGCGCTCGCCCTGCTCGGCCAGGCCATCGCCTTCGCCACCACGCTCGGCCTCGGCGTGATCCTCGACCTGCACCGCTGCCCCGGCCACGACTTCTTCGCCGGCACGTTGCGCGAACAGGCGTTCTTCACCGATCCCGCCTGCCGCCGCGCCGCCCTGCGCGTCTGGACGGAGCTCGCCGAGCGCTTCGCCGAAAACCCGCTCGTCGCCCTCGAGATCCTCAACGAGCCCGTCGCCCCCGACGCCGCCACCTGGAACGCCGTGAAGGACGAGTTCTGCGCGCACCTCCGCCGGCACGCCCCGCGCAGCACCCTCGTCGTCGGCTCCAACCGCTGGAACAGCGCCGCGGAGTTCGCCGCCCTCACCCCGGTCGCCGACAACAACATCCTCTACAGCTTCCACTGCTACACGCCGTTGCTCTTCACCCACCAGCGCGCCCCGTGGTTGACCGACTACCCGCCGGTCCGCGAGACCCGCGCCTGGCCCGGCGACTACGGCGCCGATCCCGGCCGGCCAACGCGCCTGCACTACGAATACGGCCGGTGGGACCGCGACCGTCTTCGCGCGTTCCTCGCCGCGCCCATCGCGTTCCGCGAACGCCACGGTGTGCCCGTCGCGTGCAACGAGTTCGGCGTCTACGCCCCGGCCCCGACCGCCGACCGCCTGCGTTTCCTCGGCGACCTGCTCGGCATCTTCTGCGCGGCCGACCTCGGCTGGTCGTACTGGAACTACAAGAACCTCGACTTCGGTCTGGTCTCCATCGGCGAGCAACTGCACGCCGACCTCCCGCAGTACGCGAACCCCGAGCGCCTCGACACCGCCGCGCTCGCCCTGCTGCAGGCGAGCTGAAGCGACCTCGCCCGCCGGTGCCGCCATCGCGTCCGCCTCAATCAGGCGGCAGGCGGCGGCTCCGTTGGTGCCGGCGTCGCCTCCGGCGCGGCGGTCTCGCTCGCTGCCGCCGGCGCCACAGCCACTGCGGGCGCCGCCTCCGGCTTCTTCTTCGGCTCGCCCACGAGTACGCCGAGCTGTTGCTGCACCTTCACGAAAAACTCCGGGGTGAGCTCGCCCACCGGCACCTCGTAGAACAGCTTCGTCTTCGCATGCTCGTAGAGGCGCCGCGCGCGGTCGGCCGTGAGGCCTTTCGGCCGGAGCAGCTTCTTGCGCTCCAGCATCAGCGCGAGGAACTGCACCAGCGGGATGTTCTCCTCGCTCAGCTCGACCGCCGGATCGCACAACGTCGTGAACAGGCTCTCGGCGCCGAGCTTGAGGTTGCGCTCCGCATTCTCCTCCTTCGCCCGCGGCTTGAACACATGCACCCAGCGGCAGATCGCCGCCGCCGGCCGCTCAAACTGCGCCTCCGCGCTCGCCAGCAGATCCCACCGCGCCACGGCGCCGGCCGCGTCGTGTCCGAGATAACTGACCACACGGTCGCCCTCCGCGAAGGCCGTGCCGGTCACGGCGCACTGGGGCGAGCTGGGCTGGAGGATGAGATCCATGGAAATTTGTTTACTTCGCCGGAGGCGCGACGCTAGCTCAAATCCCGTTTGAGCACGGGACGACTCATCGCTGTCGGGGACATTCACGGTTGCGCCGCCGAATTCGCCGAACTCCTCGACAAACTGCAGCTGCAACGCAGCGACCGGCTCATCCTGCTCGGCGACCTCGTGAATCGCGGCCCCGATTCGCGTCTCGTGCTCGACCTCGCCCGCGCCACCCGCGCCCGCTGCCTGCTCGGCAACCACGAACTGCGCCTGCTCCGTTCCCGGCGCCAGCGCGATCCGTCGCTCTTGCGCGACGAGGACCGCGCCACCATCGCCGCATTGCGGCCGGCCGACTGGGACTTTCTCGCCGCGATGCCGCTCACCCATTTCGCCGCCGACCTCAACACCGTGTTCGTTCACGGCGGCTTCCTGCCCGGCCTGCCGTGGGAAAAGCAGCCCGCCGAGGTCGTCACGCGTATCCAGGTGATCGACGAGCAGGGCCAGCCCCGCAAGCGCGCCGAGGCACCGGGCGCCCCGCGCTGGGCCGAGCGCTGGTCGGGCCCGCCGTTCGTCGTCTACGGTCACACCCCGCAACCCACCGTCCACAAGCTCAAGTGGTCGCTCGGCCTCGACACCGCCTGCGTCTACGGCGGCTACCTCTCCGCCTACATCCTGCCCGAACGCCGGCTTGTGCAGGTGCGGGCGAAACGTCGTTATTGGCCCAACTCATGACCGAAGCCTCGCCCCTCGCCCGCGCCCTCCTGCTCGTCGTCGACCTGCAGCAGCCCTTCCTCGCCGCCGTCCCCGGCGCCGACGCCCTCGTGCGCCGCGCCTCGCTCGCCATCGCCGCCGCGCGCGGCCTCGGGCTGCCGGTCGCGTTCACGGAACAGGTGCCCGCCAAGCTCGGCCCCACGCGCCCCGAACTGCTCGCGCTCGCCGGCGAGAAGCCCGTCACCTTCGCCAAGGACGCCTTCTCGGCCCTCGACTCCGCCGAGCTCGCCGAACTCCTCGAGGTGCAGAACATCGAGCACGTGCTCCTCGCCGGCATCGAGACGCCGATCTGCATCTACCAGACCGCCCTCGACCTCCTCGGCACCGAGCGCCAGGTCACGCTCCTCACCGACACCCTCGGGGGCCGCCGCCCCGACGACTGCACCGTGGCGCTCAACTACCTCGCCCGCCTCGGGTGCCACACGCTCCCGACCGAGACCGTCTTCTACAGTGTGCTGAAGACCACCAAGCATCCCTTCTTCCGCGACTACACCAAGCTCGTGAAGCAGTTCGCCTGAAACGCAGGAGCGCGGGGCGAACTCAGGGTTAGGATCGCCTCCCGTCCTCCACCACCGTTCACTGTCCACCGGTCACCGTCCACCGCCGCCATGCCCCAGCTCACCGTCTCCGAACTCCGCTCCCTCAACCGCGCGGGCAACCCCACGTTCGCCGGAATCTACGTGCTGCGGAAACTCGCGCAGCGCACCGCGAAGAACGACAACCCGTTCCTCGTTCTCGAGCTGGGCGACCGCACCGGTTCCTTCAGCGCGAACATCTTCGGCGACAGCCCGTTCTTCGCCGTGCTGAAGGCGGCCGGCGAGGGCGTGGTCGTGCGCCTCGACGGCAAGCTCGACTATTTCCAGGAGCGGCTCTCGCCCAAGATCACCCGGATCGAGGTCGTCTCCCCCGAGGAGCTCGCCGCCCAGCCCGAGCTGATCTCGTCGCTCGTCGAATCGGCGCCGGAGGAGATCGACGCCCTCTGGACGGAGTTCCAGACCTTCATCGCCGCGATCAAGCAACCCGAGCTCCACGCCGCCGTGCACTCGGTCTTCGAGGAGATCGGCACGACGTTCCGCACGTCGTCGGCCGCGATCGCCATGCACCACGCCTACCGCGGCGGACTGCTGGAGCACACGACCCATATGGCGCGCGTCGCCACGGCGTTGTTTCCGATCTATCCCGAAGTCCACGCCGACCTCGCGCTCGCGGGCATCCTGCTCCACGACATCGGCAAGACGATCGAGTACGACACGGGGCTCGCCATCCGCAAAACCCGCCGCGGCCTGCTCCAGGGCCACGTCGTGCTCGGCTACCAGCTCGTGCGCAAACACGGCCTGAAACACAAGCTGCCCGCCGATCTCCTCGAGCGCCTCGAGCACATCATCCTCAGCCACCAGGGCGCGCTCGAGTGGGGCGCGGCCGTCATGGCCGCCACACCGGAGGCCGTGTTCGTCTCGATGGTCGACAACCTCGACGCCAAGATGGGCATGGTGCAGCGCGCCCTCCGCAACGCCGGAGAGGCCGACGAGTTCTCCGAGCGCCTCCCCGGCCTCGAGTCGCCGCTGCTGCTGCGTCCGCCGCAGGGCTGAGGCGGAGGGCCGACCGTCGCCCATTCGGCGCCCAGTAGGACCGGTCTCCGCCCGGTCGCGACGGGCCTGGACCGAAGGCGATGGCGGAAGTCTTGGGCGTCCAGTCGGAGACTGGACCTACGTGGCGTGCATCCCGGCGGAGCACGCCCGGTCCTATTTCTTCTCGGCCCCCTGATCCTCAGCCTCCGCCTCCGCCGCGGCGGTCTTTTCGCCCTTCGGCGCGAGCCAGCGCACCCAGTTCTCGGCGCTGAAGAGCGGGAGCAGGCAGAGCAGGCCCACGAACGTGAGCCCGAGCACGGCGTACCCGGTGGCGTCGTGGAACTCGCCGCTGATGGAGTCGCTGCCGTGCTTGTACGCCCAGGCCGTGAGGAAGACGCTGCGCATGAGGTTCGTCGCCACCGCCAGCGCCAGCGCCGCGCCGATGAGCAGGACCTTCTTCCACCAACGGTCGAGGAACACCGCGGCGAGGAACGTGCCGGTGAAGAGACACGCGGTGAGCGAACGGATACCGGAGCACGCGTCTTCCACGCCCACACGCTGGTCGTTGGGCAGCACCAGCGTGCTACCCTCCTGCACGAGCGGGTATCCGAGTGTGTTGAACGAGAAGGAGACCACCGAGACGACCTTGCGCAGGAGGAAGAGGCTGAGCTGGTTCTCCACCGCGTCGACCAGCGGCGCCGAGATCATCCAGATGAGCGCCGGGAAAACGAACTGCGCCACAAGCACCAGCCGCGCATCCGCCCGGATTGCGGCCCACCACCCCGTGGGCACCGGGCCCTCGCCGAGACGCCCCTGCGGCGCGTTGAAATAGAGCATGCCCAGCAGCAGGCCCGCGAAGCCGATCGCCATCGCGAGCGAGCCCGGCTGCGTGACGCCCGAACCAGCGCGATAGAGCGCCCCGAGCAGGAAGAAGATCGCGCCCACGGTCATCGCCGCGCCGAAACCCAGTCCCGCCAACCGCCGCGCCGCCACCGGCAACGGGCTTTCCCCGGCCGGCCGCAACGCCGCGAGGATCTTCGGCCAGCGGTCCATCACCACGAAGGCGACGAAGAACGGCACCAGCCACCCGAACATGTACTCGGGCTTGAGCTTCCACCAATACATCTGGTCGAGCACCAGGACCACGGCGAACACCAGTGCCACCACGAGGGCGGCCAGAAACTCGGCGGGCATCGCGGAACGCAGGCGTCGCAGGATTGGGGACATGCCCGCGAGCACAACCGTCGCCCCCGTTCCCCGCAAGGCCGAAGCCGGCCACGCTGCGCCACGGAGAACCCCACCGTGACCAACTGCTCACCCGGACCACTGCCTCGCCAAGGCCCACCCTATTGGACGCAACTTTGTCCGCCGCTCGCGGCGGGCAGACGCGTCGGGATCGCCATGGTCCTCTCCCGCGGCCCGCATTCGCGGTCCCTCCGTGCACCAGCGCCGGCCACGCCCCTCTTCCACCGTCGCCACGCCGCGAGACCGGCCGCCACCAACGCCGCCGCCATTCCATAGGTCGCAGGTTCGGGCACCGCCATGTTCGCCGAGAACGTGTAGCTGTCGATCGACCAGTCGACCGACCCATCGGGCGTCGAGTAGCTTCCCTCGTGATAGGCGAAACACTCCATCGGAATCCCCGCCGGGAACGCCGAATCGGAAACAACCCGGTCCGTGTCGCCCACCAGCGCGAGGACCACCACGCGCGGGTGGAGGGTCGCCGGCCACGCGGCGCCCACGCTCAGCCCCGCAAAATGGCCCGAGAAACTGCGGGAGATCAGCACCTCGTTCGGCCACGCATCGACCGGATACGCTTGCCCGGCGAGGCGGAGACCGATGCGACGTCCGAGAAATAGGCCGAAACATTCATCCTCGGGCAACGCGTCGACCAGCGGCGGGCGCAAATCGAGCGCAACCGCCACCGGTGCACCCAGGCCAAGGCCACCAGAAAAACCTCCACTGACGGCTGTGATGGAGCCCGAGAACTCGATGATCTGGGCGCTCAGCGACCCACCGCCGGTGGACAGTGCCCCAACGGCCGCAAGTACTGAAGAAACCACCCGCCGGAAACGTTTCATGCCGCAACTCCTCCGCCTGCACCCTACCGCGTGGGATGCCCGCCCGCCATCGGGCCGTTGCTTCTTGGCGCCTCGGGTGAAGTCGTAGGAGCCACGACACCGCCGCGCCAATTGACACCCCGCCCGCCCCGGCCGTACCGTCCGCGCCTTCGACATGCAGCATCTTCACGCTTACTGGCGCATGGAGTACATCGAGGCGCCGAAAGACGCCCCGGGCACCAATCCCTTCGCCGAACTCCCCAAACTCGGCGACGACCGCTCCGCCCGCATCATCCACCGCGGCACCGGAAGCTACATCGTGCTCAACCGCTTCCCCTACACCGCCGGCCACCTGCTGGTCGTCCCGTTCCGCGAGGTGCCCGAACTCGAGGACCTCACCGTCGAGGAGCGCCACGAACTCATGGAGCTGATCATCTTCGGCAAACGCATCCTCCACGCCGCGCTCAAACCCGACGGCTTCAACATCGGCTTCAACCTCGGCGCCGCCGCCGGCGCGGGCATCCCGAAACACCTGCACGCCCACATCGTCCCGCGCTGGAACGGCGACACGAACTTCATGCCCGTCGTCGGCCACACCAAGGTCCTGCCGCAGTCGCTCGCCGCCATGTACGACCGTCTCCACTCGGTGGCCACGATGCTCCGCCCCGCCTGACACCGCCCCGCCGCGCGATGCCCACGAAGACCCTCAATTTTCCCAACGCCCGCCATCTCAACCAGCTCTACTGCGGCAAGGCGGAGAACC
The DNA here is from genome assembly GCA_023446865.1 of Verrucomicrobiota bacterium. Taxonomy (GTDB): domain Bacteria; phylum Verrucomicrobiota; class Verrucomicrobiia; order Opitutales; family Opitutaceae; genus CAJCBL01. The sequence goes on from JAEXPL010000298.1 coordinate 8,198, forward strand.
TCGCGCTGGTCGAGCGCCTGCTCGGCGTCACCCTCGCCTCCCGCGAGGAGTGGCTCAAGATCGACGGCGAGGAGGCCGCCGTGGCCCGCACGGAGTCGTTCTTCAACTTCCTCAACGACGGCCGCACGCAGGGTCTCGCGCTCCGCCAGCCCGATTTCGTGAAGCTGCTCGAGGGCTTCGCGCGGGGCGACGACACCAAGCTCCGCGCCCTCTTCGCCGAGCCGCTGGTCGTCGCCACCAGCCGCCGCAGCATCGTCCCGAAGACCATCGGCCAGAAGCTTTACCTGCAGGCGATCCAGTCCAACCCCGTCGTCTTCGGCATCGGCCCCGCCGGCACGGGCAAGACCTACCTCGCGATGGCCGCCGCCCTCTCGGCCCTGCTGAAGAATCAGGTGCAAAAGATCGTGCTCGCCCGCCCCGCCGTCGAGGCCGGCGAGACGCTCGGTTTCCTTCCCGGCGACCTGCGCGAGAAGATCCTGCCCTACCTGCGCCCGCTCTACGACGCCATGCACGACATGCTCGACCGCGAGGATGTCGCCAAACTCATGGAACGCGGCGCGATCGAGATCGCCCCGCTCGCCTACATGCGCGGCCGCACGCTCTCGAACTGCTTCGCCATCCTCGACGAGGCGCAGAACACCACGCCCGAGCAGATGATGATGTTCCTCACCCGCCTCGGCGACGAGTCGCGCATGGTCATCACCGGCGACATCACGCAGGTCGACCTGCCGCGCGCCAAGCAGTCCGGCCTCGCCCAGGCGCCGAAGATCCTCGGCGGCATCAAGGGCATCGAGTTCCACCATTTCACCGGCAGCGACGTCGTCCGCCACCCGCTCGTCCAGCGCATCATCGAGGCCTACGAGCGCCACCAGAACCCCGCCGGCTGAGCACGGTGGTCGATGGACGATGTGCGGTAGCCGGTGGACAGTGGACCGTGGACGGTGGGCTGTGGACGGTGAGCTGTGGCCGGTCGCCAATAGCCGGTGACACTCCATGCCCGGCCATCCCCGACTTTTTTTCCGCAGTCGATCGTCCACCGTCCACCGCGACAACCGCCCCCCGGGGCGGCACCCGGTTACTCCGGTTCCCCGGTGCGGCCGCCGTTTCGGTCCTCCAATGCCTTGCTCAGGTTGCGGAAACGCTCCTCGCTGCGCTGAAGTTCGGCAGAGCGCTTGCGGACCAGCAGCTCGAGGCGGCGCTTCTCGCGACGGTTCAGTACGACCCACGCGCCGAAGACCAAGCCGAACAGCCCCAGCCCGGCCGAGACGTAGAGCACGTAGGCGATCCTCGTGCGGTGCCACGGCGGGCGAATGGTGAAGGCCAGCGTCGCTTCCAGGCCGATCGTCGTCCCCGAACGCGGCCGGACGCGGAACACGTAGCGGCCTTCCTTGAGCCCGTTGAGGTAGGCGACACCCACCGTGCCGGCCGGCAACCACACGTCGCCCGTCCCATCCAGCTTGCTCTCGAACGTCACAGGCCCGCCGAACACCGCTCCGGGCGCGAGGAAATGCACCGCCAGCGAATTGTCCCGAAACTCCAGCGGCTTCAGCTCCGCCGAGGGAAACAGCACATGCGTGTTGCTGCCCATCCGCTGCACGTGGCTCAGCACGGCGCGCAATGGTGCCGGCGGCGCGTCGCTCAGCTTCGGATCGAACCGCAGGAGCTGTTGCCGCTCGTGCAACCACACCACGCCGTCGGCTTCGGGGGTGAAGAACAACGGCGAGATCGACGCCGGCAGCCGTTCGAGCGACTTCCGGGGCTGATCCGACTCGGGCTGGACAACCCGTACGGAGTTGTCGACCACGTACCACACCCGCCCGATCGCGTCGCGGATCGGCCGGCCGTAGCCGGGAGAAATGCCCCCGCGCCCGATCCAAGTCTCGGTGTCCGGCACGACACGGTCGGTCGCCTCGTCGTAGCGCAGGAACTGGCCGGCCACGTTGAAGCGCACGTTGTTGTCGATCGCGAACACCTGCACCCAGTTGCCGGGCAGGCCGTCCTTCTGTTCGAGTACGCGCACCACCGGACAGTTGTCGCGCACCGCGATCCGGGCCACCCGACCGGCGCCGAGCTCGACCCAGTAGGCATTCTCCCCGCGTGTGATCCCCACGAAGGTCTCCCCCATCCCCGGCACCGGGAAACGTTCGATCCGGAGCCCATTGGCATCCGCCCAGATCCATCCGACCTCGTTGGTGGCAGTGTAGAGGCGCCGGCCGTCGCGCGCGGGGAGATCGCAGATGTGCGCGTTGTTCGGTCCGGGCAAGACCGGTGTCCAGCCAGCAGCGGTACGCTGGTGGATCCCGACGCTGTTGCACGCCACCAGCGCGCCCAGGCCCGTGGAAAGCGACGTCACAAAACCATCCGGAGAATCGAGCTCGAACCGGATGATCCGGCCGTCCTCGTCATAGATGCCGCGCTGCACCCGGCCGTCCGCCGCCAACCACAGGCGCCCTTCATACCGGTAGGTGCGCGAATACGTGAGCCCGGTGAAGACGTAGCTCTGCAGATCGGAGACCCGCGAGGGAAACGCCACGCAGGCCACGCCCTCGCTGAGCACCGCCCAGACGATTCCGCCCGTGCCGGGGACCAGCCGTTTGATGCGCGCCAAGGGCAGACTCGTCGTACGGTCGATCACCTGCAGCAAGCGCCCCTCCTGGTTGAAGAATGCGATGCCAAAGGTGTCGAGCGCCGCGGCGAAAAGTCCGTCGCCCACGGCGCACAAATCGTTGATGCGATGCCGCCCGCCCAGCTGGCCGCCGTCGGTCAGTGGCACCATCGACCGCCCGTCGAACCGCAACAGTCCGCGGCCGTTGGCCCCGAGCAGCGCCCGCCCCTCCGGCAACGGTGCGGCGCTCGTCACCGCCCGATCGAGGGTGGAGGCAAGCCCGGGCTCGACGGGTACGAACTTGCCTTCGACAAGCCGATACAGTGCACCCGACGAGGCGTCCGAGGCGAAGATGGAGTCGCCCGCGGCGAACAGGCACTCGATGTCGTTGATGACACCGAGAAAACGCGGCTCGGTCCCCGGGTGCCAGGCCACGACCGGCCCGCTCCCATTGTGCCAATACCACTCGCCGCCGAGAGCCACAACCCGGCCGAGCAGGGAATTCTGCGCCGGCGTATCCCGCGGCAGCGCCACCGTCGGTCCATACCGCCACTCGCCTTCCGGCGACAGCTCGACGCGGGCGATGCTGCCGCCAAGCCCGGCATACAACGTCCCGTCGCTGGCCACCGCCACCTGGTTGAGTGTGGTGTGCTCGGAGTCGCGCGCGCGCCGATAGGTTTCCCACCGCACGCCGTCGCCAATCGCCAACTCGGTCTCGTTGACGGCGAGCATCGCGCCGTTGGGCAGCTCGTGGAGACCCGTGGCCGGCGCGCTCAGGCCCATGCCATCGGGTCGCAGGATGACGAACGGAGGGGTGCCCGTCTCGACCAGACCGGGTGCTGCCGGCTGGAGGTAGTTTCCCTGCGCCCGCGCGGTCGGCAGCGAAGCGACCAGCGCCGCCCCGAGCAACGGAAGGGCCGACACCCACGCGAGCCGCGCCAAGATCATGCGCCGCCCGCACTCACCACCGGATGCCGCACCGCACTGAGGCGGCGACACCAGCAGGTCGCCGTCGTTTGCGCTCGGGGTTTGCGTCCAGAAAGAGCCAGCCACAGGGCAGGGAGTTAATGCAGGGAGGCCAAATAGCGAGCGTGGTTTTCGCCGGAATAGCCGCCGGGCATCCGCGCCGTTCGCGCGCCATCGCGAACGGCGCACGAACCCGGTTCCTTGCCCCTCCAGTAGGGTGAAATCGCCGGTGCGCGCCGGGGTGCCTCTGCGCTCGACCACCGGCGCCGGGCGTGCCAGCGTCACCGCCCCTAGAC
>JAEXPL010000451.1 GCA_023446865.1 Verrucomicrobiota bacterium
CCCGTAGGGTGACGCGCACGGCCGCTTTGCGCTTTCCCCTGGTCCGGGTCCGCCCACTCTCACGGAGCTCCCCCATGCGTCGCTTCGTCCACCTCTCTCTGGCGCTTCTTCCCCTCGCCCTCACCGCGGCCGACTCCCCCTCGCCGGTCACGTCCAGACCTCTCCCTGCACCGCCACCGGCGCCGTGGCTCCTCTCGAAGGAGGAGCGTCAACGCCAGGATCAACTCGCGCACACCGATCGCCAGCGCCTCATGGATCTGCTCGGCGTGCGCGAACCCACGGACCTTCCGCCCGAGGAGTCCGACCCCAAGCGCCCCGCCGGCCTGTCGCGCCCGCCCAACAACCCCAACGGCTGGACCGATGCCGCCGGTCACTTCGTCGTCCGCTCCCCGTGGGGCAACTGGATCAACTACGACCTCGCCAAGGCCGCCACCGGCCCGTTGCCCGATCCGCTTCGCCTCGCCGACGGCACTCTGGTGACCGACGCCTCCACTTGGTGGAGCCGGCGCCGGCCCGAACTTGTCGAGCTCTTCGCCCGTGAGATCTACGGCCGCATCCCGTCCGAGACGCCCAAGGTGACCTTCGAGGTCGTCGCCACCGAATCGTCCGCCGACGGCAAGGTGCGAACCCGGAAGATCGTCGGTTGGATCGACAACTCCCGGCACCCGGCGCCGGCACCCGCCATCGTGCTCAAGCTCCACCTACCGGTCGCTGCCGCCGGCCCCGTCCCGGTGATGGTCTCGATCGGCGACTTCCAGCCGCCGCCCGGCTTCCCGAAACCGCCCGGCCCGTCCGCCAAGGATCTCGTGCTCGCCCGCGGCTGGGGCTACGCCACCTACGATCCCTACCTCGTCCAGGCCGACACCGGCGCCGGCCTCACCGCGGGCATCATCGGCCTCGTCAACGAAGGCCGTCCCCGCACGCCCGACCAGTGGGGCGCACTCGCCGCGTGGTCGTGGGGCCTGAGCCGCGTCATCGATTTCCTCGAGACCGACCCCGCGGTCGACGCCCGCCGTCTCGCCGTCGAAGGCCACTCGCGCTTCGGCAAGACGGCCCTCCTCGCCGCCGCGCTCGACCAGCGTTGGGCCGCCGTCTACGCCAGTTGCTCCGGGGCGAGCGGCGCCAAGCTCCACCGCCACGACTTCGGCGAGTCCGTCGACATCGTGGCGTGGGGTGGCGAATACCACTGGATGGCCGGCAATTTCCTCAAGTACGCGGGGAACTGGTCCGCCCTGCCGATCGACCAGCACGAACTCATCGCGCTCGTCGCTCCGCGCCCGCTCCTCGTGACCGGCGGCACCGAGGATCTCTGGCCCGACCCCGTCGGCATGTTCCAGGCCTGCGTCGCCGCCGGCCCCGTCTACCGCCTCCTCGGCCGGGCCGACCTCGGCACGACGGAAATGCCCGCGCCCGACGTGGCACTCACCGCCGGCGACCTCGCCTTCCGGCTCCACACCGGAGGCCACACCGACCTGCCCGACTGGCCCGCCTTCCTCGACTTCGCCGCCCGACACTTCGCGACAACCCCGTAGTCCTGCGCCGCCCCGAGAGTCCGCCCCCGCACACCGCGCAGCTGGATCAACGGCCGAGGAGCAACACCATCGTTCCCCGCCGCTTCGCGAATCCTCCGCCCCTCGCCCGGGGAGGCACCCAAGCCAGTGCGACCAACCGCAGCGGCGCCCCGTAATCCAGCCGCCACGAGCTCGGTCCAGGACCGTTTACCCTCGCGACCGTGAAGGTAAACGGTCGCCCCCGCCCCGCTCTCGCCGGAAACCGTCCGCCTGCGCCCGCACAAAATTGCGTTGAGCGCCGCGTTTCTCGTCCGGCAGCATTCCCACCCAGCGGGCCGGAGCAGCATGCACCAGCGCCCGGCGATTCCGACCGCGCCCCATGCCCCACTCCCTTTCCCCTTCGCGCCACCCGAGCGCGTCCCGCGTTTCGCGACTCGCCCGTCTCGCCGCCGGCGGCGCGTTGTTGCTGGCCGCGAGCCTCCCGGTATTCGCGGCCCAGCGACCCTTGGGCACCCGGCTCCCCCGCGCCGACCGCGTCACCCTCCAACAGGAGGCGCTGATCGTCATCCAGCTGTTGCAGGGCTACCACTACGCCAGCCGGCCGTTCCACGAGCTGGAGTCGCCGGAGTTCCTCGACCGCTACCTCGCACGAATCGACTCCAGCCACCTCTTTCTCACCGCCGCCGACGTCGAGTTCATCCACCGCCGGTTCGACCGGAACCTCAAGACCGTCTACCTCTTCTCCGGCGACCTGCAACCTGCCTTCGAGATCTACGACCTGTTCTCCACTCGCGCCCTCGCGCGCTGCGATTGGGTGGAGACGCGTCTCCAGCAACCCATCGCCCTCGACCGTCCCGGCTCGCTCGCCCCCGACCGCGAGCAGGCCGCCTGGCCCGCCGACGCCGCCGCGGCCGATGCGCTCTGGGAGCAATGGCTCCAGCTCGAGCTCGCCGGCGAGATCCTGGACGGACGCACCCAGGAACAGGCCGTCGCCCGCGCCCGGGAGCGCAACGCCCGTTTCCGCGCCCGCGTCGCCGGCGCCGACCCGCTCGCCGTGCGCGAGCAGTTCTTCACCTGTCTGCTCGAGTTCTTCGACCCGCACAGCGGCTACTTCTCTCGCGCCAACGCCGACGAGTTCAACATCGAGATGGCCGGCACCGTCGCCGGCATCGGCCTCGATCTGCGCGCCGTCGACGGCCGCTTCTTCGTCGAATCCGTGTATCCGGGCGGCCCCTGCGACCAGCTCGGCACCATCAACCCCGGCGACGAGCTGCTCGCCATCGCCGAGGCGGAGGCCCCGGCGAAGCCCCTGGCCGGCCTGCGCCTCCGCGAAGTCGCCCGCCTCGCCCGCGGCGCGCCCGGCGGCAAGGTCACCTTGTCGGTGCGTCCCGTCGGTCCCTCCGCGACGCCGCTCTCCATCGAGGTCACGCGCTCCCGCGTCGACCTGCCCGCCAACCACGCCGCCGGCTTCCTCGTGCACGTGCCGGCCACCGCCGGCGCCACCACCGTCGGCCTCATCCGGCTGCCCGCGTTTTATGGGAGCCGCCCGGGCGATGCCGCCGAGACCAGCATGGTGGCCGATGTCCGCGAACTCCTCGCGCAGTTCGCCGCGAAGGACGCGCGCGCCATCGTCATCGACCTGCGCGACAACGGCGGCGGCCTGATGATCGAGGCCGCCCGGCTCGCCAGTCTCTTCCTTGAGGGCGGGCCGCTCGTGCACTCCCAGGGTACGGACAACCGCCCCGAAACCCTCCGCGACGACGATCCCGCCGCGGCGTTCGCCGGGCCGGTGGTCCTCCTCACCTCCCGCCAGAGCGCCTCGGCCAGCGAGGCCTTCTCCGGTGCGATGCAATGCTACCGCCGCGCCCTCGTCGTCGGCGCCGGCTCCACGTTCGGCAAGGGCACCGCCCAGTCCTACATCGACATTCGCGACCTCACCAACGTCTCCCCGGCGCTCCAACGCCTCGGCGGCGTGGCCCGCGTCACCCGCCAGCTCTACTACCTGCCCGACGGACGCTCGCCGCAGCTCACCGGCATCGTGTCCGACATCGCGTTACCGGCCTTCGAGATCCCGGGCGAGCGCACCGAAACCGAGCTGCCCCACGCACTGCCGGCCACCTCCATTCCGCCTCCGGAGCCTATGCCCGCGCTCTCGCCCCGGCTCGCCCAGCTCACACCCGAGTTGCTTCAGACCCTCCGCGCGCGTTCCACCGAGCGCCAGGCCGCCCTGCCCGAGTTCGCGCTCCGCCAGCGCTGGCTCGCCTTCTACCGCGAGGTCTCGGGCGAGAACGCCATCGCGCTGCCGCTCGAGCAACGCCGCCAGCAGGCCGCCACCCGCGAATCGTTGCGCAACGAACTCCGGGCCGAACGCCTGCGCCTCGGCGCCCAGTCGGCCTTCCCCTACGAACGGATCGACCTCGCCCTCGTCGCCGCGGCCCGCGAGGCCCACCAGCGCGCCCTGCGCAACCGCCGCACCCTCGCCGGCGAGCCCTGCGCCGACCGGTACGACCGCGGCGTCTTCTATTTCCAGACCGGCGATGGTCCGATCCGCGCCATCCCGCTTGCCGCGCTCGACCTCGACGACTGCCGCGCCGCCGCCGCCACGCTCGCGGAGGCCTGGACCGGCGCCACCAATCTTCCGTTACAGCCGGACCAGGTGAAGGCCGTCCTCGCCGACCTCGCCCACCAGCAGGAGTTCCCGGACCCGGCGGTCGACCTCGCGGTGCTGGTTCGCCGCCAGCTTTCCCAGCCGGTCGACGAGCCCACGCTCGCCGCCGGGCTCACCGCCTTCGTTCGTGCCGCCCTCGTCGCCGACGGCGACCAACTCCGCGACCTGCCGCTGCTCGACACTTCTCTGCGCGAGTCCCTCCGCCTCGCCGTCGACTGGGCTGAGTCCGCTCCACCCGCATCGACCACACCCGCGCCCACGCCCGCTTCACCCGCCCAGCCCTGATTCCGCCATGCGCAAGACCTTCGCCTGCTGCCTCGCGATTTCCACCCTCGGTGCCGCCGCGGCCACTCCGCCCGCCGCGCCCGCCACACCCGCCACACCGCCGCCGACCGCTGTGGCGGTGCCCGCGCCCGCCCAGTCCACCGATCCCGCCGCAAACCCCGCGGCCGCTGCCTACTGGCAGGCGCTCAAGCTCCTGCGCGAGGGCAAGGTGGCCGACTGGCCCCAGGCCCGCACCCTGCTCAAGCGCGCCACCGACGCCGAGTTCCCCACCGCGCTCAACTTCGTCGCGCTCTGCCATCTCAACAAGAACTACGGATACAGCAAGGATCGCAGCCGCGCCGCCAACTTCCTCCGCCTCTCCGCCGAGCAGGGCAACGCCAACGCCCGACTCCTCCTCGGCCAGTGCTACGCGCAGGGCACCGGTGTGCGCAAGGACCGCGCCCAGGCCATCGCGTGGTATTCCGCCGTGCTTGCCGCCGACACCGACTTCACCGTCCCGACCCCGCCCGCCGACTTCTTCCCCGCCCCCACCGGCGGCACCAAGGCGGAGACGCCGGGCACGCTCAGCGGCAGCCTGCCCGTCGATCCGGCCGACCAGATCCGCGCCTCCGCCCACTACGCCCTCGGCTCGCTTCTCGTCTTCGAGAAGAAACTCGCGGAGTCCCACGACCACCTCGTCAAGGCCGCGACGCAGGGCGCCAACCACAGCGCCGGCCTCTACGACGCCGCCATCCGCGCCGCCATCAACTTCGCCTTCGGCCAGGGCATCCCGCGCGACATGAAGCAGGCCGACGAGATGCTCGCCCTGAGCAAGAAGCTCATCCGGCGCAACGTCCTCTACATCGCGCACAACATGGTGGAGCAGAAACTCGTCGACGACTTCGCGCAGGCCGACGTCGAGGAGGAGGCCGCCGCCGAGACGGACAAGATCGAGACACAGCTCCAGTTCGCGTTCGCCGGCTCGTTCGCCGATCCGAAGTCGAAACTCTACGACGCCAAGGAGGCGGCCAAGTGGTACGCGCTCGCCGCCGAAAAGGGCGAGGTCTGGGCGATGCTCTCGCTGGCCTTCCTCCATCACGAGGGCCGTCTCGGCCAACCCGACCCGGCGAAGGCGTTCGAGTGGTTCAAGCAGGCCGCCGAGAAAGGAAATCACAACCTCGGCTGGGCCAATCTCTCGATCTGCTACGAACACGGGCTCGGCACACCGGTCGACCACGCCAAGGCCGCGGAACTGTGGCAGAAATACCGTGACAACGACATCGTCTGCTACCTCGGCACCATCGGCCAGTGTCCGACCACCGTCCTGACCTACGAGCAGGAACTGGAACTCACCAAGACCTGGGCCGAGAAGAAGGAGGACGCCCACGCCCAGTACCTGCTGGGCACCCGTTACCGTTGGGGCTGGGGCGTCGACACCAACCTCAAGACCGCCGCCCGCTGGTTCCAGCGCGCCGCCAAGGCCAACCACGGCGCCGCCCTCTGCGCGCTCGGCCAACTCTACCGCGACAACGGCAAGGCCGTCGGCTGCGACTCCCTGGAGGAGGGCAACAAGAAGGCCTTCGAAGCCTTCCAGCGCTCCGCCGCGGCCAACTACCCGGACGGCCACTTCCACCTCGGCTACTGCTACGCCAACGGCATCGGGTGCACGGCGGACACCGACAAAGCCGTCGACGCCTACCAGCGGTGCCTCAAGTTGGATCCGAACGATTCCACCGCCCACAACAACCTCGGTGCCGCCTATGTCAGCCTGAGCGAGAAGGCGCCGAAGAATTCCCAGACGCGGACGAAACTCGAAGCCCAAGCCCTTGAATACTACCGGAAAGGCGACGAGCTGAAGAACAGCTACTCCGCCTACAACCTCGGCCTCATCGCCTACGAGGGGCAGATCCAGAAGAAGGACCTGCAGCTCGCCTACACCTACTTCGAGACCGCCGCCGCCCGAGGTTACCCGGCGGGCCTGGTCCATCTCCGGATCGGAAAGATGCTGGAGAACGGCGAAGGCGTCCCCGCCTCCTTGCGCGAAGCCGCCTACCATTACCGCCTCGCCGCCCTCGCCGACAACCAGGACGCCCTCGTCAAGCTCTGCGAGATCTACATCTCCAAGCCCGGCTTCGCCCAGAACACCGACCGCGCCATCTACTGGCTCAGCTTTCTCGCCCGCCGCGGCAACCCCGGCGCCATCGTGGCGATCGGCGACGCCCTGATCCGCAAGGGCGACTACGAGGAGGCATTCAAGTTCTTCAAGCCCCTGCTCGACGCAGACCCGCTCTATTACTCCGGCGCCTCCTTCTTGAAGGGCAACGCCTACGAGCGCCTCAGCCGGCTTTATCGCGACGGCCTCGGCGTCAAAGCCAACCCCAAACGCGCGGACGAATACCTCAAAAAGGCGATCGAACTCGACAACCGCGACGCCCTCTACACGGCTGCCTGCAACGAGCTGAAGGCGAAACAGACCGGAGCCGGCATCCTCCTCCTCAAACGCGCCTGCGGGAAGGGCCTGAGCAGCGCCATCTACAAGCTCGGAACCATGGTCCTCCACGGCGAAGGGCTGGCCCGCGACCCCAAGGTCGGATACGAACTCATCCGCCGCGCCGCCGTCTTCGGCGACCCCGAGGCCATGGTCGCCCTCGCCGAGGGTGCGGTACAGAAGGTGCCCCAGGCCCCGGCGCTCGACGAGGCAATCCGTTTCGCCGAGATGGCGGAGGAGTGCAACGACCCGCGGGCCGCCAAGCTCCTCGAGCAACTCACCGCGCTCCAGTCCGATTCGAACACCGCCGCCCCCGCCGAAACCGGCTCCGCCCGCCCGCTCTGAGCGGTGTCGCCCCAGACGAAGGTCGAGCGTCATTGGACAGGTGCCGCGGGCCGCGAAAACCGCGGCCCATTGAGACTCGCGCATTCGCGCTGACCGAGGTGGACCGCGTTGCCCCCAACGCGGTCGTGGGTGGGAGCAGCCGCGAACAGCGTCAGTCCCCGAATGATCAGAGTACCGCCGCGGGCCGAGTCTCTGACTCGCTTGGGGCAAGCGGGTCCACCCCAAGACGTCCCGCGATCAGGCGAGGCTCAACCATCTCGGCGGGCGCACAAATCAGCCGTGATCATGCGGTAGCCGCGACTCCACGACGGAACCTCCGTCCTCCGTTGGTGAAACCATCGGCCGGCGTGCTCTCCCCGTGGGTCCGGTCTCCGACCGGACACCTCCTGCTCCAGCCGTGACCGCCGGCTCCCGTATTCCGGCGTCCGGTCAGAGACCGGACCTACTCGCGGACTGCACGATCACGGCCAGCTCGTGCCACCGGCGGTTCCACTCCGTCCGGCGGTCCTTCGTTCTCTTCGTTGCCTTCTTTCGTCTCCGAATCGTGGGCTCACGCAGTCGCGAGCCGAATTTCGAACGCGCAGCGCGCGCCGCCCTGCAGCACCGACTCCTTCAGCTCACAGGTGGCCGCACGGCCGGAGACGACCGTGAAGGAGTGGGCGATCGCGCCCACCGAGCACCGGCACGCCGCTGCGGGCACCGTCGCCTTGCTCATCAGCGGGCAGGCGCAGTCGCCGTTGGTCTGGAACGCTACACGCACGAGCCCGCGCTCCTTATCGTGCTCCGTCTGTGCGCCCCAACGCTTCTGCATGTCGGCGAGGTAGCCGTCGAGGTTGCCGGCGAACTTCCCTGCGGACCCCTGGCTTGAGCAGAACCGCCCGACCTCCTCGACGATCGTTGCAAACGTCGCCGCGTCGACCTTCGCGGCCACGGTGCTTACCAGTTTCCCGTAGCGCTGTTTCGCGAAATTGATCCGCCAATCCTCCGGCGGAGGTGTGGCTGCGGCAGGAGCGGCCTCATCGGCGGCGAGCAGACTGGCGACGGTGCAGGAACACAGCCCGGCGGCGCAGGCTGATTTCAGGAAATCACGACGTTGCATGATGCGAAGGATTCGGGGTTCGGGGTTGAGAGCGATCGTCCCATAAACCCCGAACCAACGCAAATCCCGTCAACCCCGTCCGCGACCACCGCGCCGCTCACGGCTGCGCGAGGAAGCGCTCGAGCGCTTCAGCCACTCTGGTGTCGGTTCGCCACTGGGCGCGCGGGCTGAACCGCGCGGCCCGGCCGAAGGAGAAGATCAGGCCCATCGGCAACGCCACGCGGTAGCGCCGCGCCGGATCGATCGCCGCCGGCGCCACCGCCGGCTGCAGCGCCACCCAGCCCTCGGTCGCCGGGTCCAGCGCCGCCAGCCGCTCCCGGATCGTGAGCAGCTCCGCCCCGCTCACCTCCAACACGTCGACCGTGTTCCCGTAGAGCAGCGACGCCACGTCCGCCACCCGCGTGGTGCCGGGCAGCACCGCCTGTTCGCCGAGCTCCGGCAGGCGACCAGCGACGGCGAAGTCCGCCCCCGTCGCGCGGCGCACGGCCTCGGCGAGGCGCAGGCCGAGCGCGGCGTGCCGCTCCGGCACCGTCGTGACGACCGGCGACTGCTCCCGGCCACCCACCCAGCGCCAGCGGCTGTCGAAACTGCGCGTGGCGACGAGCGTGCGCTCGGTCGCATGCGTCACCAAGAGATCCGCACCGATGAACAGCGGCGACGCCAGCGCCGGCACCGTTGCACCGGCGGCGTACCCGGCGGGCTCCGTCGAGGCCACCCAGAACACGAGCCGCTGCGGGGCGAGCGGGTTGAAGTGCACGAGACCGAGCGTGCGCGACGCCACCGGGAGCTCGACGCCGTCGTCGCAGACAATCCGTCCTCCGGCCAACCGCACGGGCAGCCGGTCGGCGATGCGCGACACGACGGTGTTCTCGGCCGCGGTGCCGAGGAGCACGAGGTTGCACCGCGCGAGGTCGGCGTCGGTCACCGCGGAGTCGGCCTTCACCGGCAAGCGGCCGAAGAGATTCTGGCGATGCGGCACGTTGTCGCGCGGGTCGGCCTCGCCGCCGTCGGTCGGCCAGATCGTGTTCGGACTCTTGCTCGCAGCCTCGGCGGCGGCGCGCAGCGCGGTGTTCGTCGCCGCGTTACCGCTGGTCCCATAGACGATGAGCAGCGGCGAGCCGTCGTACACCTGGAGCGGCCCGCCCGGCGTGTGCAGGCGCGCGGGCGCCGGCGCGGCCTCGGCGAAACCGGGCGACGCGATGATCAGCTCGGCGGGCAGCGGCGCGGCCACCTCGTAGGGCACGGCGCCGTTGACGGAGATGCGCAGCGGTTGCGCACCGGCGAACGGCGACTCCGCCACGCGGAGGCGCAGCCGGGCGACGTTGTCGAGCTCGACATGGAGCGTGTTGCCCGCGCCCGCCGTGGCGACGAAGCGCGCCGGCCGGGGCGCGGCGCCCCACTCCGCGATCTCCGCCCACCAACTGCGCACAGCTGCGCCGTCGTAGGCGGTGAAATCGAGGTGTCGCACGGAGCGCGTATCCGGCCGCACCTGCTGCTCGGCCCACGCGGTCGAGCGAGCGTTGCCGGGGGCATTGTCCCACGCGGCGTGGCCGTAGCCGGTCGTCTCGTCGAAGATCACCTGCCCGCCGCGACGGCGCAGCTCGGCGAGCGGGCCGCGGGACACCATGATCGGAACGACCGGATCGTCGTCGCTGTGCGTGGCGTAGATCGGGAACGTAAGGAGGTTCCCCACCGGTTCCTGCTGGACGTAGCCGCAGGTGATCTGACCGGAGGCGAAACGGTGCGGGAAGCGTGCGCCGAGCTTGAACGTCGCGCCGCCGCCCATGCTGCCGCCGGCGAGGCGGACGCGCGCGGTATCGATCCGCCAGTGGGCCTCGATGTAGTCGAGCACGTCCAGCACGTCGGCCTGGGAGAGGCCCACGTACCAACCGCCGCGGGCGCGGCCGAGCACGGCGACCTCGAAGAACCCGGGGTGATCGTGGAAGCCGGTGGAATGGTTGAGGTGGTCGCCGGTGTAGCCGTGCATGTACACTGCGAGCGGCGCCGGGTGCGCCGGATCGTAGTCGGTGGGGATGATGATCTTGAAGGGCTGGCCCGAGCCATCGGCCGGCGATTCGTAGGCCCACTCCTGCACCCCGCGCAGTTTCCCGAGCAGCTGCGGGTCGGCGGCGATGCGCCGCGTCCAGTCGTCGAGCCGCGCGATCTTCTCACGGGCGGCGGCGCTGTCGGCGCCCGAGCGCCCGACCGCCGTCTCGGCCTCGAAGCGGAGGAACTTCAACCAACCCCGGTAGGCGGCGAGTTCGGGCCGCGCGAGGGCGGACTCCTGGGCGGCGGTCGCGACGGCGAGCGACGGCGCGGCATTCTGGGGGACCGGTTGCGCGACGGCGCAAAGCGCCGCCAGCGCGGGGAGAAGCAGCAGGGGGATGCGCATGGCCCAAACAGCTTGCCCGGCCCTTGGGGGACCGGGCAAACCTTCTGTCACAGCTCGCCGTCTGGCGGGGATCGGCCCGCCCGAGGTCTCAGCGGACGTAGTCGGCGAGCATCAGCGGGGCGACGCTTTCAACCGGCTTGCCCTCCTTGAGCGCCGGATTGTAGCGAAACTTCCGGACGGCGGCGTCGACGTAGGGGGTGGTCGCGACGGCTCGATCCGGCGCGGCGGAGACCTCCTTCACCGTGCCATCGACGGCGATCGTCACATAGAGCGGGCGCTCCAGCTGGTCCGCCGGCACCTGGGCCTTGAAGTCGGCCGGCACACCGATCTTGAGCGGCGTCGGCGGCAAGGTCTCCTTCGGGTGAGCTGTGACGTAACAGACTACCAGGTACCGGAGTGCGTCGTCGGCCGTGAGGTCGACGCGTTGCTCGGAGAGGTTGGTGGCGAGCTCCTGGCCGTCGGCATAGACATGCACGTCGACCCGGCCGAGGATGAAGCCCGGGGGCAGGCCCGCCTGCGTCATCGAGACGCGCCGGGGTTTGGGCCCGAGGTCGCGCAGCGGTTCGACATGGACCTTGTACTGAGGCTTCTCCCGCGCGTCGGAGCGGAACTCCGTGACCAAAAGGGCGTAGGCCTGGCGGGGCGCGCGCGGCGCGGCAATCTCGCAGGAGACCTCGATGGCGGTGGCCGTGCCATCGTTGGGCCCGAAGCTGTGCACGGAGTTGCGGAGCCGGCTGCCGGCGTCGGCGACGTTGCTCAGTTCGGTGTTGCGCTGGGCGGCCAGCTGCTGCGCGCCCTGCAGGGCATACGACCCGGCGACCGACTGCCAGCTTTGGGCGAACTCCAGATTGTTGATGGCACGATGCATGGTCTCCTCGCTGTGGCCGATCATGCTATCCATGAGGATCTGCATGCGATCGGCCGCCCAGCGGTCGCCGGTAGGCGCCGCCTTCACCGCGGTGGTGCGGAGATGGTCGACCTGCGCGACCAGGTTGCTGAGCTTCAGGCTCGGCTCGATGCGCACGGAGTTCACGTCCTTGCGGGGCAGCGCCCGGGTCTTGCCGTCCGCCACGACGGTCAGGGTGTCGGCGTTGGCCGCGACGAGTTCGCGGAAGGCATCGCCGTCCTTGATCATCAGGGTGGAGCCGACAAAGAGGGCATGATCCTTCGGCGGAGCCTCGGCCTCGGGCGCGGCGAGGGCCGAGACCGAGAACAGCACGGGGAGAAGAACGAAAAACGGCAGGCGGGTGCCGGCACGCCGCGGGGCGGCTTCAGTCATGGGTCGTGTTTTCATCGGAAGAGGCGATTGCTTTGATCTTGGCGAGGTACTGCTGGATGGCGGGCGAGCGCTGCAGCGCGAGCGCCTGCTCCAGGTGTTCGATACAGGGAGGGAAATGCCGCGCGCGCAGCGCGAGGTCGGCCAGTTCGAGATGGGCCTGGTAGGCGCTCTCCGGCCGGCGCACGGCGGCGGCGAGCATCTGCTCGGCAGCCACCACGGAGTCGGATTCCTTCAGCACCTGGCCGAGCCGGAGCAGCAGCTGACCGTCGAGCGGGCGCTGGGCCAGCGCCTCCTCGAGGTCGCGCCGCGCCGGGGCCCAGTCCTTCTGCGCCACGGCCAGCTCGGCCCGGGCCTGCAGGAACGACACGCGCGTCTCGGCGGGCAACGCCTTCTCCACGGCAGCCAGCAGCTCGGCCGCCGCCGCGGGCTGCCCCTCCTCGGCGAGCATGCGCGCCATGACGATCAGACGTTTCGCCCCGGCCTCGGAACCCCGCTTGAGCGCCTCGCGATAGGCGGCCAGCGCCTCGGGGTTGAAGTGCTGCTGCGCGTAAAGGTCGCCGAGCCCCAGCACCATCTCGTCGTTGGCCACCTGTAGCGCCCGCGCGGACTCGAGCACGACGATCGCCTCCAGGCGACGGTCCTGGGAGATGAGCAGGCCGGCATAGTGCTGCCAATGCCGCGGCTCTCGCGGCTGGAGCTTCACCAGCTGCCGCGCCAACGGCTCCGCCCGACCGTACTGCTTCGACTCGATGTAGAGGCCGCACAGTCCGTCCAGCCAGTCGGGGTTGTCCGGCGCGACCGACAGCGCGCGCAGATACACGATCTCCGCCGCCACACCGTTGCCGGCCCGCTGCAGCGCGAAGGCGAGCATGCCCAGCGTGTCGGAGGTGTTGTCGCCCAACTCCGTCGCGCGCCGCAGACACTCCACCGCTTGGTCGTACCGGCCCTCGCCATAGTGGACCACGCCGAGGTTCGCCCAGGCGCGCAAGTACTCCGGGAACTGCTCGACGGCGCGCCGGTAGTGCGCCTCGGCGAGGTCGCGCCGGCCGGCGTTGTACTGGGCGTTGCCGAGCACGAACTCGAAGGCGGGGCTGGGCCGCTCCTTGCCCGCCATCATCTGCTGCAGCAGCTGCATCGCGAACTCCGGCTGGACGGCCAGCATCGCCACCACCTTCTCGTAGAGGGCGTACTCGCCGGCCGTCATCTCCGGCTCGCGGTTGCGCAGGAACTGCGCGGACTGGTTGATGATCCGGTTGAGGTCCTCCTTGGTCGCCGGGCGTTTGGCCCAACCGACGACCGGCGCGACAAGCACCATCCCGGCGAGGGCCGCGGGCAACAGTTTACGGGTATGACACATGGATACGGCTTTCTAGTAGGCTTCGAAACTGGATCCGCTGGTGACGCGCACCGTGACGGCCTGCTCCACCCAGCAGCGGACCTTGCGGCCCTTGCGGACGGCCGGGCTGAACCGCCACTCGTGGATCATCGCGATGATCGTCTCGTCGAACTCGCGGTCCTGGGAGCTGTCGACCAACCGCACGTCGCCCACCGTGCCGTCGATGTTGACCACGAGCAGCATGGTCACACGGGGGGTGGCCATGTTGCGGACCTTCACGTAATTTATCGCCGGATTCACCCGCTGCAGCACCATGGGGCGCTGGTCGACATCGGCGCGGTCGAAGATCCGGCGCTTCTCGAGCTCCCCGTCCTCCTGCACCGGCCGCACCGCGGCGTGCGCCAGGTCGAACCGCGCCACGACGGAGGGCCGCGCCACCGGGGGCGGCGCGTCGGTGGCGAGCAGCGGAATCTCCAGGGTCCGGATATGCACCGGGCTGGTGCTGGCGGCGATCTCGAGCTGGATCGGGCTGGCGAACGGCACCGCGGTCACCGGGGTCGGCGCGCTCGGCGGCGGCGGCACGTCGACCACGAACGCCGCCTGCCGCGCGACATGGATCTCCGGCTCGGGCTCGTCGCCACCGGTCGTGCGCGACAACGAGAGCACCGCGAAGATCAGGCCGGCACAGACGAGTCCCCCCAGCGCGCCCGCCGCCCGCCCGCCCCAGGTGGTGGGCGGGAACATCTCGGGCAAAGGGCCTGCGGGCTCGCGGTGCATGGGTGGCTCAGGGCTGTTCGGAACGTGCGGTGGCGAACTGGACGTTGGGGATTCCCGCCTTCTTCCCCTCGGCGTACACGCGCGCGAACATCCCGTGGCTCGTGCGCCGGTCGGCCTGGATGATCAACGCCTGGTCCTGGGTGAACGCCGCCTGCTTCACCAGCGGCGCCACCTGCTCGAGCTGGATCTCCTGACCGTCGAAGAAGATCCGGTCCTCGGCGGTGATCGCGATCAGGAGGAAGTTCCGGTCCGCCACCTCGCCGCCGCTCACATCGGGCCGCTCGACCTCCACGCCCGGCGCGGCGACGAACACGCTGCTCACCATCAGGAAGATCACGAGCACGAGCATGCAGTCGACCATCGGAACGACGTCGACATGCACGCTCTCGTAGTGCCGGCCCTGTCCGTGTCGGCGCGCCATGTCAGGATCCCTCCCGGGCGCGGGCCTCGATCTGCACGAGGTCCTGCAATCCCTTTTGGACGAGACGGTGGGCGTAGTAGAGGAACAACACCGCCGGAATCGCCACCGCCAGCCCGGCCTCGGTGTTGAGCAGCGCCTCGGAGATGCCGCTCGCCAAGCCCTCGACGGACCGCTCGCTGCGGCCGGCGAGATGCTCGTAAGTCCGGATCCTGCCCGCCACCGTGCCGAGCAGCCCGAGCAGCGGCGCCGCCGCGATCATCGCGCCGATCACGAGGCGCTGGCGCCGGAACAGCTCCTGGAGTTCCTCCTGCCACCGGCGGAGCGTGGACACGTGGCCCGGCGCGACCGCGCCGATCCCGGCGAGGTTGCGCCGCGCCCGCCACACCTCCAGCAACAGGCCGCAGCAGCGCGCATAGAGCACGACGGCGAGCGCGAGGTTGGCGAGCAGCACCGGCCCGCCCTCGGTCACCAGCTTGTCCGGGGCGAAGGTCATACGCGTTCGACCTCCTCGGTGGCCTTCCCGCGGCGGCTCTCCTCGCAGGCGGTCGCGATCTCGAGCGCGTACCGGTCGAGCATCGCCAGATGTTTCTGGATGCGCTGCGAGAGGAACCCGTGCACCACCAGCGCCGGGATCGCGACCATGAGGCCGAACTTCGTCGCGATCAGCGCCTCGGAGATGCCCACGGAGAGCTTGCCCGCGCTGCCGGTGCCGAAGACGGCGATCAGGGTGAAGGTCTTGATCATGCCCGTCACCGTGCCGAGGAGACCGAGCAACGGGCCCGAGGTCGCCACCACCGCGAGCAGCGGCAGGCGACGTTCCTGGAGCATGCGCTGTTGCAGCACGAAGCTCTCGAGATGTTCCTCGAGGATCGCCTTCGGCTTGAGCCGGTGGCGCAGCGCGAGCGTGAAGAGCTCGCGGGTGGTCGCCTTCAGCGACTGCACGGCGCGCTCGGCCTCGGCCGGCGCCCCGGTCGCGACCAGCCCCAGCACGCGCCGCACCGCCGGCGGCTCGTCGACGGCGAGGCGACGGAAATCGAGCAGCTTCTGGATCGCGATCACCAGCGCGAGCGCACCCACCGCGAGGATCACCAGGCCGACCACGCCGCCCTTGCGCACCTGTTCGAGAACCCCGCCGGAGGACTCCCGCAAAGCGAGCGCGCGGCCGCCCGAAGCGTCGAGCGCGACCGTGCCGCTGCCGAGCCGGAAGACGGTGCCGGCCGCCGTCGCGCTCCAACCCTTGATCGGCTGCACCATCGGCCACTCGCTGCCCGGCCGCTGCCGTACAACGCCGACAATGTCGGGCTGGTTGCCCTGGAAGAAAGTCTCTGGTCCGAGAAAGAGGAAGGTGCCCGGCACGATCCGGTTGTCGCCGTGGACAACGGCCTGCCCCGGGGCGGTGAAGCCGCCGAGTTGCCGGATGATCCGGTCGGTCGCGAGCTCCGCGGTCGCCAGCGCCGCCGGCACGCTCGCCGGCGCCGTCGCGTTCTCAAACTGGCGCCGCAGCGGCTCCATCCGGTCGAGCCAGGCCGTCTGCTCACCCGGCAGCAGCGACTCCTCGAGGGCCTTCAGCGTCTCCTGCGCCTGGTTGAGCACGTAGCCAAGGTTTCGTTTCGACTCGTCGGTCTCGCGACGCAGCTGCTGTCGCTGCTCCGTACCGGTGTCCTGCTGCCTTTCCAGGCGCAGGATCTCGCCCTCCAGGGTGGCGAGGCGCACCTCCGCCGCGTGGGCGGCGGTGGCGAGCGGCGCGCGGGCCGCCTCGATG
>JAEXPL010000329.1 GCA_023446865.1 Verrucomicrobiota bacterium
AGGTTGGTGAACTCGGCTTCGCCGCTCTCGCTCCACGCCGACCACTCGTCGTCAAAACCAACGAGCCGGTGCTGGTACTCGACCCGACCGCGCGCCTCGAACAACGGACACGCCGCGCGGACCCGCAGCGCCCCCCGCTCCGCCGCCAGTTCGACTTCCGGCCCGCCGGCCACGGTGAGCGCGCGCCCATCGCGTTCTGCGCCGCGCAGCACGACTTCGGGCGGGCGCGCCGCCGGCCGCCGCAGTTCCGCCGTGAGATCGACGCGCAGGATCTTGCCACGCGTCACCAGCCAGAGCGTGCCCTCGGGCCCCGGGCCCGGTTGCCACGACATCTGGTACGCACCGGGGAAACCCATCGCGGCGAGGATCCGGGGCGAGAGTGCGGCCCAGCGCACCGCCCCGTCTGTCCCGCGCAGCACACCTCCAAGCTCCATCGGTTCGTCGCGCGCCGGATTGCCCACCTGGGCCCAGATTGCGCCGGTCGGTGTCGAGGTGAGCGGAAAGACGTAGCGCCCGTCGCGCCCCACGGCAGCGAAGCCCGGTTCGGGGACCAGCCGGTCGGAGATCGAGTCGAAGACCGACACTCCGCGCGAGTGCGACATCAGCGGCCGCGGCACGCCGGCATAGGTCGAGACCCACTCGTGCCCCGCCGGCAGGCCGCGCTCCGGTCCGTAGCGGGTTGTCAACGCCGAGGCCCAGTCCCCGGCGCCCGGGCGTCGGTGCACGCGCACTGGACCGTGGTTGGGCGTGCCGATCCAGAGCGAGCCCTCGCCGTCCTCGGCGACGCTCACCGCATCGTCGCGCATGCTCGGGATCGCGCCTTCCTCGCGCCAGGCGGCCCCGTCCCAGCGCGCCGTGCGCAGAAATCCGGTACCACCGAGAAAGATCCGCGTCGGATCGGCCGCGGAGACGTGCAGCACGTACACCGGTTCCGCGAAGGCGAGCTCGTGGGTGAACACGCCGTCGTGCAGGCGGAACAGGCCCTTGTCGGCGATCACGAGGCGCCCGCTCGGATGCGCCGCGGTGCCGTAGGGGTAGAACACCGGCCCCGGCAGCCGCTCGAAACGTCCGCACCGCCCGTGTTCGCCGGGGCGGAACCGATAGAGGCCGTCCTCGCCGCAGGAGTGCAGCGCCCCATCGTGGACGAACACCGACAGGCCGACCCCCGGCGGGATGCCGGCCTTCTCGTCGAACACCGTCACGCTGCGGTCGAGATCGGCACGCACTACCCCAAGCCCGGTCCCAATCCAGAACCCGCCCTCACGGTCCTCGGTGAACCGGTGGAACAACGGCAGCCCCACGCCGCCATCCAGCCCGAAACGCAGGTCGACCGTGCCGTCGGCCGCGAGCACGGTCAGCCCGCCCTTCTCCGCCACGAGCGCGAGCCGGCCGTCCCGCAGCACCCGCGCGTCGACCACACCGCCCTCGACCGCCTGGGCCGAGAGTCCGAGCGGGACGGCGTGCACCGCCCCATCGGGGCCGAACGCCCATGCAGCGCCGTCGCCGCCGAACGCCACGAAGTCGAGCCCGGCCCAGCCGGCGACGATCGCCGCGGGTGCCTGCGCCAACCGCGGATCACGGGAGACGACCCGCCACTCGTCGCCGATGATCCGGTACAGCGCGTCGCCCGGGTTGGCGAGGAACAGCGCGTCGCCCGCCGGTCGCAGGGCGAGCTCCGCGCCCTCCGGGAAACTCCAGGTGCGCAGCCGCGCGCCGTCCCAGCGCAGCACGTGGCGGGCGGTGCACCAGTACACGGCGCCGACCTGCGCCACGCAGCCGCGCACGCGCCCGAGCGGTTTCAGCTCGGCCGGCACCTCGCCGAGCAACGAGCGGAAGTGCCGGCGGCCGTCGAGGCCGCGTTCGACCGGGCCGATCTCGTCGAAAGCCGCAAAATACACCGCGCCATCGGCACCGACCGCGAGCTGCCGGATCCAACCGGTGGGGACCGGGATCGTGTTCCACGTGCGGCCGTCGAACTCCTTGAGCGCGCCGAGGTTGGCCGCATAGATCAGGCCGTCGCGGGTCTGCACGACATCGGCCACCTCGGTGTCGCCGCGGTAGTCCTCCGGCAGGAAGACTCTTGAAAGCAGGCGCCCCTCCTCCGGCGACGGCGCCGCGGTCACCGAGAGGGCGAGCAGCAGGAGGCCGAGCAGCGCGGAGCGACGAAGGGGCATCGGGCGGGTCAGGGTTGCGCGGCTTTTCTCGGCGGAGGTCGGCATGTTGGCGACAGGATAAGCGCCCGCCCCCGCCCCGCCCATACGCCGACCGGCGTAGGCGCCACCAGTTCGACGCCTATCCCGCCAGCGCCGCGGCGGTCTTCACGTATTCGGCACAGCGCCTGGTGAGATAGCCACGCTCCTTGAACTCGCGCTGGCCTTCCGGTGTGCGCAGATCGCAGCCACCGAGCAGCTCGCGGCAGAGGCAACTGCCGTGCAGCGCGGCGAAGTCGCGCAACAACGCCTGCACGTCGCGATAGGTCTCCTCGGTGCGCGTCTTGTCCTCGCCGAGGGCGCGCCCGCCGCGCAGGCCGAGCGCGAGGATCGCGCCGGTCACCGCACCGCAAGTCTCCTGCGTGCGCCCCATGCCGGCGCCAAAGCCGGTAGCGAGCTTCACCACAAGCTCAGCCGGTACACCGCAGTCCGCCGTGCAAGCGTGACTCACAGCCTGGGCACAGTTGTAGCCTTGGAGGAATAGCGCCTCCGCCTTTCGCAGCGTTTCGTCGCTCATATCGATCTCAACGTCACTTCGGGTTCATGTTCCAACTGGGCCCCAATTCTCGTCGGCCGCCTGCCACGGCGTTGCCCCGCGGCACGTGGCCAGGAAACACCGCGCCGAATCACGCGCAGCACGGCGCCACCGCGTGGCGACAGCACCGCGAAGGGGACGCGCTTGGCGGCTTCACCGCCGGTCTCTGCGGCGGCCTATCCGCGAGCAACACTTCGATCGCCGCAAGCTCCGCGGAGCTGAGCGGCCGATGATTCGAGGCGCTCAGGGCCATCCCCGCCACGAGATGACGCCACGCCGTAAGGTACCAACGGGATTCATGGTTCTTCATAGTTTCACCTTTCGCCAAAGTTTCGCCGACGGCGCCAGCGCGCCGCTCAGCAGCAGCCGCTTCCCTTCTCCCCGCAACCAAAGCCGGTCCCGCCGGCTTCGTCGCCGCCGCAGCCGCAGTCCGGCGCCGTGCCCCGGAGCATGCCGTTGATGATCGCCGTGGCGCAGCCGACCCCGGCCGTAACGGTCAGGGCGCCGGACGCACAGTTGCGGGCACAGGCACCGCACTCCATGCAATGGTCGCGGCGGACGATCTCCGCCCGACGCCGGGCGTGCGTCGGAGCTCCGAGCGCGTCCGCCGGCGCGGCCGGGCGCACGAGCGCGAACACATCGTGCGGACAAACGTCCACGCAGCGCCCACAGCCGCTGCAGCGCGAGGCGTCGAGTTCGAGAGAGATGGCCGAGGTGTAGTAGAGCAGGCTCATGGTGCTTCCTCAGAACGCGCCGACGATCTGGCAGACCAGCCCCGCGACGGCCGCCGCGCCGATGAGCGGCAACGCCCGCCTGGTCTCGAGGACCGTGCCGGATTGGGAGGTAAAGACGGTGGCGCCGGTGAAATTGAGGCCCACATACGCCGCGATGGCGCCGCCCGCCAACGCCGAGCCGGCGATCGCCCAGCCGCCCTGGAACACGGACCAGAACCCGGCCGCGGCGTGCAACGCGGCGAGGCCCGCCAGCACCGCAGTCAGCGCGAGGCCAACGGTGGCTCCCTTGATCGAGAACGACCGCGTCGGCAGCCACGGCAGCAGCGCCGGCACAAGGACACAGGCCGCGAGCGCGGCGCCGGCCAGTTGGACAAGATAGCCGGCGAACGTCCCCGCGAGCTCAGCGTTCACGCCGCGCGAGCGAAGCAGTCCCAGCCCGAACGCCAGTGCCGCCATGACGAGCAGATGCATGCGGCCGTTGGCGATCTCGACCGGGACGAGGACCAACCGGTCCCACAGGGGGAAACCCACGGTCCGCATCGCCGCATCCTTCCGCCGCCCGGCCTTCAACCACGCAGGGATGTCGGCCGCGCGCACCGGTCCGTAGACCACGGTAAAACCCGTCGCCTCGGCCACGCGGTGCGCGGCGACGCCGACCGCGCCGAGTTGCGGCAGGATCAGCCGCCGGTGGGAAACGACGCCGGCCAGGCCCGTCGCCTCGATGCGGCGGACAAGTTCCTCGGTCGAGAAAGTCCCCTTGCCCGCCGCGCACCAGACATTCACCCCCTGGGTGTCGAGCACGAGCAGCCAGGCATCCAGGCCCCGCAACGCCCGCCGCAGGTGGTCGAACGAGAGCTTGTAGTTGGCCGTGACGAAGACCGGAGCCTCCGGCGTCGGGCAGCCGATCGAGTAGAGGCCGGGAGCCACCCGGTAGTCCATCCGACCGACGTTGCAACGCACGGAGAGCGCTCCCAACCAATCGGCCAAGGACCACTCGCCGCGGACGCTTCCGCTCCGCGGGCCACAACAACCACCCGCGACGGCGCCGGCACTGCACGCGCAGGAGCTCATGAGGAGCCCCCCTTCTTCTTGGGCACGCAGGTCCCGGCGCAGGTCTCGAACTCCTCAAACGCCTTCGCGAGGTAGTCGACCGCGCACACGACGGTCGCCTGCTCCTTTTCCGGGATCATCCCGAAGAGCCGGGCGTACTTCTCGTCGGAGTAGTCGTTGATCTCGGCGACCTTCGCGCGGCCGGCCTTGGTGTGCGCGATCACGACCGCCCGCCGGTTGTCGGGGTTCTGCTCGCGCGTGACGAGCTTCTCCCCGACCAGGCCATCGACGGCGCGGCTGAGCGCGGCCTTGTCGGGCGCCATGGCCTCCTGTAGCGCGCGGAGCGAGACGCCGTCGCGCCCCTCGAGCTCGAGCAGGATGTGGCAGGGCAGGAAGCCCCCGCGGCTGCAGGTGGGGCCGGCGCGGTGGTGGCGGCGGATGTTGCGGACCGGCTGCCGCAACGCGGCGCGGAAGGCGCGGATCTCGGAGGTCGTGCAGCAGGAGCGCGGTTTCATTGCCCGAGACAATTGTTGTTGTTTGCAACTTTTGTC
>JAEXPL010000401.1 GCA_023446865.1 Verrucomicrobiota bacterium
CGAAGGCAAGGACAGCGAGTCCTACTTCCTGGCCGGCCGCGGTCTGAAATGGTGGTTGATCGGCGTCTCGCTGATCGCGGCCAATATCTCCTCCGAACAATTCGTCGGCATGTCCGGCCAAGCGGCCGACTACCTCGGCATGGCGATCGCCAGCTACGAGTGGATGGCGGCGATCACGCTGGTGGTCGTGGCCTTCTTTTTCCTCCCGTACTTCCTGCGCACGGGCATCTTCACGATCCCGCAGTTCCTCGAACACCGCTACAATCCGACCGCGCGCACCATCATGGCGGCGGCGACGATGATCCTGCTCATCGGCGTGTCGCTCACGGGCGTGATCTACGCCGGCGCGCTGACGATGAGCGAGTTGTTTGCCAACTACAGCTTCTTCGGCGTCACGCTGACGCTGACCAACTGGTGCTGGGTCATCGGCCTGGTGGCCGCCGTGTACATCGCCGCCGGTGGTCTCAACGCCTCCGCCTGGGCCGACCTTATTCAGGGCATCGCGCTCATCCTCGGCGGTGCGATCATCGCCTATTTCGCCATGCAGAAACTTGGTCAGACCCCGGTCGCCGCGCTCACTCCGGGCAGCGTCAATCCCGACCAAGTGGCCGACGGTGCCGGCGGGCTCACCAAGCTCCTCGCGCTCAATCGCGACAAGATGAGCATGATCCTGCCCTCGGCCGACAAGAACATCCCCTGGACCGCGCTCATCATCGGCCTGTGGATCCCGATCTTCTATTACTGGGGCCTCAACCAGTACATCACCCAGCGCATCCTCGGCTCGGCCTCCCTGCGCGAGGGCCAGAAGGGCATCGTTTTTGCCGCGGCGATGAAGCTCATCATCCCCTTCATCATCGTTGTCCCCGGCATCATTGCCTTTAATCTCTACAGCAAGGATCTCGCCGCCGCCCAGGAACGCGCCAACGAGCGCGCCATCCTCCGCGAGGTGGGCGACAAGGGTTCGAAGACCTTCTTCGTCGTGGACGAAACCTGGATCGGCAAACACGCCGAACTGCAGGCCAAGGTGGCCGCCCACAACGCCGCGGTCCGCGCCGCCGGCGGTGAGATCAAGGAGGTCGAGATCAAGAGCGGCTACAAGTTCGACGCCGCTCTCAATCTCCTCATCAAGAACCTCATTCCGCAGAACACCGGTCTGGTGGGCTTCGTGCTCGCCGCGCTGCTCGGCGCCATCATCAGCTCGCTGGCCGCCGTGCTCAACGCCGCTTCGACCATCTTCACGATGGATATCTACCAGCGGAACTTCGCGCCGCAGGCCGCGCAATCGCGTCTGGTCGGCGTGGGCCGCATCTCGGTGGGCGTCTTCGCCGTGATCGGCTGCTTGGTGGCGCCGAACCTCGACAAGTTCGGATCGATCTTCGCCTACATCCAGGAGTTCCAGGGCTACGCGTCGCCCGGCATCCTCGCGGTGTTCGTGTTCGGCTTCCTCAACCGACGCGCGCCCGGCTATACAGGCGTTGTGGGTCTGCTGCTCAACCCGATCCTCTTCCACCTCTTCAAGGTCGCGGCGCCGGGGCTGGCCTTCCTTGATCGCATGGCGGTGTGCTTCGGCATCGTCATGGCCGTGATGTGGGTCATCGGCATGATCAAGCCGCTGCCCGAGCCTGTCGTCTTCAAGAGCAACACGAACCTCGACCTCACCGCTTCCGCCGGGTCCAAGACCGCCGGCATCGTGGTCGTGGTGATCACGCTGGTTCTCTACGTGATCTTCAGCCCGCTCGGTATCGCGCGGTAAACGCCGCGGGCGAAGCCCGAAACATCCCTCAAGCCCGACGGCCAAGTGTGGTCGCCGGGCTTTTTTTCGGAGTCTCCGGCTGCGTAGTACCGAACCGGGCTCGCGCTTCATGGTCCGCACGCGATCGTCGGTCGCGGCCTGATTGTGCACGCCTCGCCCGACGACTTGAAAAGCCAGCCGACCGGCAACGCCGGCAAGCGCGTCGCCTGCGGCGTGATCGGCATCGCGAAGACACCGTGATCGGCGGTCTCGCGACGGGCACCGTCGTGCGCCAGTGGCGGCGAGCACGACAAGGAGTTCCACGAGCTCATATGCCACGCCGCGGTCGAGTTCTGGGATGCCGAACTGCCGGGCGATGCCGCCGCGCAGCGTTGGCTTGACGAGGGCGGTTTCGCCGTGGCGCTCGGTGCGCTCGGTGTGTTCGAGCAGAAACACCCGGCCAAATCGTCCGGCCGCGCCGCATCGCTTGCGGCATCCTCGGTGGCGCCGCTCCGCGATCGGGGGGCGCACGTGGTTTTGTCTCGGTCGGAAACAGAGAAGTGCGCGCCCGGTGCGGGGCCCGCTCCGAGGTCGAATGGCTACGCGGCGGGCGGACGTAGAATCGTGTCGCGGTCGGACGCGGATTTGCGTCCTCCGTGCGGCGGCGGTTCTGGGGCGGATCGGCGGCGCGAAAATCCCGCTTGCCACCGGGGGAGTGGTCGGGTGCTCTGGGCGTCTTTTCCTGTCAGCAACAACCAACCAAAAACCAAACCTTGTTCCCAAGGTTAATCGCAAGGCAGCCCTCGATGGCGGCCTGTGGTGCCCCTAGGAGCCATAGATTATGAACATCACCATCAAAGACCTGCTCGATGCCGGCGTGCATTTCGGCCACCAGACCAAGCGCTGGAACCCGAAGTCCAAGAAGTATATCTTCGACCACCGCCAGGGCGTGTCGATCGTCGACCTCGAGAAGACCTTCGAACTCCTCGGCAAAGCCTGCGAGTTCGTCACCAACCACGTCGCCGACGGCAAGAACATCCTCCTCGTCGGCACGAAGCGCCAGGCCCAGGAGATCGTCCGCGAGGCGGCCACCGCCACCGGCATGCCCTACGCCGTGAACCGCTGGCTCGGCGGCACCCTCACCAATTTCGAGACGATCAAGCGCTCGATGGCCAAGTTCAAGAAGTGGCAGCAGATGGACACCTCCGGCGAGCTCGCGAAGCTCCCGAAGAAGGAGGAGTCCAAGATCCGCCGCGAGATGGCCC